>DATHUY010000077.1 GCA_035461765.1 Longimicrobiales bacterium | reverse complement strand
CCGCGGAGAAGTGGTGGCGGACGAGATCAAGGAGAACAAGCACGAGAGGTAGGCGGCGATGCCGAGCGAAAAGCACCTGCGCTGCAGCTTCTGCGGCAAATCGAAGGAGTCGGTGAAGAAGTTCATCTCCGGCCCATCGGTGTACATCTGTAACGAGTGCGTATCGCTCTGCAACGAGATCCTGGCGGAGGAGGAGGAGCGCGAAGCGGCGGAAGCCGTACCGCGCGTACCGACGCCGCGTGAAATCAAGGACATCCTCGACGAGTATGTCATCGGCCAGGAGCAGGCAAAGCGCTCACTGGCGGTAGCCGTCTACAATCACTACAAGCGCGTCAACCATCACGGCATCCTCGATGATGTCGAGATCGACAAGTCGAACATCCTGCTGATCGGACCGACGGGCGTGGGCAAGACGCTGCTGGCGCAGACGCTGGCCCGCGTACTGCAGGTCCCGTTCACGATCGCGGATGCGACTACACTCACCGAGGCGGGCTACGTCGGCGAGGATGTCGAGAACATCCTCGTGCGTCTGCTCCAGGCGGCGGACTTCAACATTGCGGAATGCGAGCGCGGCATCGTCTACATCGACGAGATCGACAAGATCGCACGCAAGTCGGAGAACCCGTCGATCACACGTGACGTGTCAGGCGAAGGTGTGCAGCAGGCGCTGCTGAAGATCCTGGAAGGGACGGTAGCTTCGGTACCGCCGCAGGGCGGGCGGAAGCATCCGCAGCAGGAATACATCCAGATCAACACGCGCAACATTCTGTTCATCTGTGGCGGAGCGTTCGACGGTCTGGAGAAGATCGTGGAGCAGCGGCGCGGCCAAAGGCGGATCGGATTCAGCGACGCGGACCCGTCAGCCGACTCGCTGATCAGTGCCCTGCGCGGCGTGGAGCCCGAGGACATGCTGCGCTTCGGGCTGATCCCGGAGCTCGTCGGCCGTCTGCCGGTGCTGACGACGCTGGACCCGCTCGATGACGACGCGCTGATCCGGATCCTCCAGGAGCCGAAGAACGCGCTGGTGAAGCAGTACGGGAAGATGTTCGATCTCGAGGGGATCAGGCTCACGTTCGATCCGGAAGCGATCGCGGCCATTGCGCGGAAGGCGCTGGAGCGCGGCACGGGTGCACGCGGGCTGCGTGCCGTGCTGGAAGACGTGATGCGCGACGTCATGTACGACATCCCATCGCGCGATGACGTGCGCGAGGTGGTCGTTACCCGTGAGTCGGTCAACGAAACCGTGCCGCCGCTGCTTGTGCTTCACCCCGAGACGAAGAAGAAGGAAGCGTGATGGCGCAGCGGGATCGCCGGTGCGTGCGGAACCCCTGCCCCGGATCGTCAACGCAGTGAAACTGAAGTCAGTCGAGTTTGCCGGCGCGATAGGCCGGCCAGGCCAGGCCCCGCCCGGCACGCTTCCCCAGGTCGCGTTCGCCGGGCGTTCCAATGTCGGCAAGTCCAGTCTGATCAACCGGCTGCTGGAGCGGCACCGCAAGAACATCGCGCGCGTGTCGGCGAGTCCCGGCAAGACGCAGGAGATCAACTTCTACCGCATCCGCGCCGAGCTGGATGACCATGATGACGACTTCTTCCTCGTGGATCTGCCCGGTTACGGCTTCGCGCGCGCACCGCGTCCGGTCCGTGAGGCGTGGCGTCCGCTGATCGAGGGATACCTGAAGCGCTCCGAAGAACTGCTCGGCGTGGTTCAGCTGATCGATGCGCGCCACGAGCCGACGCCTGACGATCTCAGGATGATCGAGTTTCTGGGCGGTATCGAGATGCCGACGCTGATCGTGCTGACGAAGGTCGACAAGCTGAAGCCGACCGAGCGTGCGAAGCGACTGAAGGCGGCCACGGACCTGCTCGGCATTGATGCTGAGCAGGTGGTACCGTTCTCATCCACGACGGGCGAAGGCCGCGATGCGCTGATGGAGAGCATCGAGCACCTGCTGACGGGAGACTGAACTCACATGCAGACCAGACTGCGGCACAGGGCGAGATGGTTTGCGCTGGCGCTGTGCACCACTGCACTCGCGACGTGTGCGCCGGCCGGTCCGGGCACAGGCGCAGCCGCGCCCGCCGAAGTCCGCACCCCGGAGCCCGCGCAATCCGCCGACTCGCTCGTTGTCGCCGGCTACGGCACGCTGCGGCAGGACGAGGTAACGGTGTCGATCCGTAACGGCCCCGTCCTCGTGAAGGTGACACCGCTCGATGAAGCGGTGATACGACTGCTCGCACCGGACACCTACGACAGGCTCAGCTCACTGCGGCGGAGCCGGGCAGAGGAAGCAGCGCGGCTGGGGCTGGGCGAGCCGGAGATGTTCCTGGTGTCGTTCTTCAGCTACGAGCCCGATGCAGCGTTCCAGCCGGAAGATGTGCAGATCGTCTACCAGTCGCGCCTGCTCCGGCCGACCACGATCGTTCCGCTCACCAGCGGCTGGGGTCGTCAGCGACTGGATCAGCAGGAAACGCAGACCGCGATCTATGCATTCGACGAGCAGATCGATTTCGAGCAGACACTGACGGTGCGGTACGGCATGGAGGAGAGCGACCAGTGGCGACGCATACTGGTGGTGCTCGAGAACGAGCGTGGTCGGATCCGGTCGCGCATCCGCTGACTTCCGGTCAGAGATCGTATTCCTTGATCTTCCGGTAGAGCGTCCGCTCTCCCATCCCGAGCATCTCGGCGGCCTTCCGGCGGTTACCCGCGACCTCGCGGAGCGCGGCGGTGATCGCGTTCTTCTCGAGGTCGGCGAGTGTCATGCCCGGGCGGAATACGACGACGTCATGTTCGGCGGCCAGGTCTTCCTCGGTTGGCTCCGGCTCGACGTCCATGATGTGCATGCGTGAAGGGACTACCGGCGCTGGCAGGGTGAGACCCGTGAACCCGCTCTGCACTTCGGGGTGGGTGCTGCGGTAGTCGTCGAATTCCCGCCGCAGGTCCTCCACGTCCATGCGCAGCTGTACGAGCGTGTGAAAGATGAACTCCAGCTCAGGCGGAGTGCCGGCGGAATCGCCGGCGGAGTCCATGCGCGTGATCGGCACGGGCAGGAGACGTGACCGGCCGCGCGCATCGCGGATATCCGGCGGAATGTCTTCCGGGCGGATGACCTGCCCGGGGGCGAGCACGACCATGGATTCGACGAGGTTGCGCAGCTCGCGAACGTTGCCCGGCCAGTCGTAGCCGATCAGGATGTTCATGGCCTCGGGCGATATCGTGATCCGCGGCCGGTCGTGCTCCCGGCTGGCTTCGCGGACGAACGCCTCTACCAGGAGCGGGATGTCCGCACGTCGCTCGCGCAGCGGTGGCAGGTCGATGTGCAGCACGTTCAGGCGGAAGTAGAGATCCCGCCGGAAGCGCCCGACCTCCACGAGCTGGCGCAGCGGCTGGTTTGTCGCTGCGATGACACGGACGTCCACCTCGATCTCCGTCTCGCCACCGAGCCTGCGAAAGCGCTGCTCTTCGAGCACACGCAGCAGTTTCGTCTGGATGGGCATGGGCATCTCGCCCATCTCGTCGAGGAACAGCGTGCCGCGGTGCGCCAGCTCGAAGAAGCCCTTCCTCTGCCCGACCGCGCCCGTGAAGGCGCCCTTCTCGTGGCCGAACAGCTCCGACTCGAGCAGCGTCTCCGGCATGGCGGCGACGTTGGTCGCGATGAACGGCCGATGCCGGCGCGGCGACAGCGCATGAATGCCACGTGCGACACGCTCCTTGCCCGTGCCGCTCTCGCCGGTGAGCAGCACGGTCGAGCTGACGGGCGCGATCTGGACGACACGTTCGAGTGTCTCCACCATCGGATCCGTTTCGCCGACAATGCCGGTGACGCGCCGCAACCGTCCACGATCGATGAGGCGGCGCCCGATCAGTACGACATCGCCAGGGTCGACCGGCTTCGCCACCCCCTCGTGAATGCCGATCCGCTGCTTCGCCTCCGGTGTCATGGCACTGACGGACTCGAAGAGGCCAATGACGGGCAGGCCATCATGCTCCAGCGCCTCGCGCGTCAGACGTCGCGCCTGCCTGTCATCGAGTGCGCCCGTCAACACGAGCAGCGCGGCGTCGGGTACGTCCGCGACTCGCTCGCCCGGCGTGATCAGCTCGACACCGTAACCGGCGTCCCGGAACGCGTCGCGCAGGCGAACGGCCGGCTCGAGATCCTGCGTCGTGATGAGTACCGTCTCAGGCATTGGGCGGGTCGTGTGATTCGGTGTCGACGCCGCGCAGAAGCTGCACAGCGTGGTCGATGATTTCGTCGAGCACGCGAAGCCCGTCATGGACACCGCCCGTGCTCCCGGGCAGATTCACGATCAGCGTCGACCCGCGCAGTCCTGCGATGCCGCGCGACAGCGCTGCGTATGGCGTGACAGCTGCACCGGCCGCGCGCAATCGCTCCGCAATTCCCGGCACGTGCCGCTCGATGACGGCACGAGTCGCTTCCGGCGTGATGTCGCGCGTCGTGAAGCCCGTGCCCCCCGTGGTTATTACGACATCCACATCGTCCCGGTCGGCCAGGCCGAGGAGTACGGCCGAAACGCGATCGGCGGCATCCGGTACCACGTCACGCGCCGCAACCGTGCTGCCGCGCGTCTCGATCCACGTCGCGATGGCACTGCCGCTCGTGTCTTCACGCGTGCCGGCGACGACACCATCGGAGACGGTGAGCACGGCGATCCGCGGCGGCGTCATGGACGCCGCTGCCCCGGTGCCCTCTCTTCCACTTCTCACTTCCGGACGGACCCGCCCTTGTAGAACGGCGGCCGTACGATCTCTGCGGGAATGGCCTTGTCACGGACCATGATATCGATGCGCGTGCCTGGCTTCGCGGCATCGGCCGGGACATAAGCCATGCCTATCCCCTGCTGCAGCATCGGGCTTACGATACCGCTCGTCACTTCGCCGACAGGCTCACCATCGATCTGCACGGTGTAGCCGTGCCGCGGAAAGCCACGCTCCTGGCAGACGAAGCCGACCAGGCGTTCACGAACGCCCGCCTCCTTCTGCTTCGCGATGGCATCGCGTCCGATGAAATCGCCCTTGTCCAGCTTCGTCACCCAGCCGAGGCCGGCCTCGAGCGGCGTGCGACGCTCGTCAATGTCGTTACCATAGAGCGCATAGCCCATCTCGAGCCGCAGGGAATCGCGCGCACCGAGGCCGGCCGGTAGCAGACCGTTCTGCTGTCCCACCTGCATCAGCTGCTGCCATACGTGCGCCGTACGATCCGCCGGCAGATACAGCTCGAAGCCGTCCTCGCCCGTGTAGCCCGTTCGGCTGATGACCGCGGGTACGTCGGCGACCGTTCCTTCGGCAAAATGGTAGTAGCGAATGGCGTCGAGGTTCGCGTCGGTGATGCGTGCCAGGATCTCCTGTGCGCGCGGGCCCTGCAGCGCGATCAGACCGGTATCCTCCGAGCGGTCGACGACCTGCGTGTTGAACGTTGCTGCATGCTTCTCGATCCAGTCGCGATCCTTGTCCACGTTGGATGCGTTCACCACGATCATGTAGTGATCATCGAACCGATAGACAATGCAGTCATCCAGCACGGCGCCATCGTCACCGCAGAACGCCGAATACTGCGCCTGACCGACTTCCAGCCTGCTCGCATCGTTCGTAGTGACGTGCTGCACGAATCCGAGCGCATCACCACCCCGGATCTCCAGCTCACCCATATGCGAGACATCGAAGATGCCCGCCCGTTCCCGTACTGCCTGGTGCTCCGCCAGGATGCCTGACGGATACTGCACGGGCATCTCGTAGCCCGCGAACGGGACCAGCTTGCCGTCGAGCCGCTTGTGCTCTTCGTAGAGCGGCGTGCGCTTCAGACCTTTGGCCATTCCCTCCCCCATCCGTTAATTCGTGCCGCCCGTACGACCCACTGTGTCGCCCATCAGCCGCACCATGATCGCTTTCTGGGCGTGCAGCCGGTTCTCCGCCTCGTCGAACACGCGCGACTGCGGCCCTTCAATCACCTCATCGGCCACTTCCTCGCCGCGGTGCGCGGGCAGACAGTGCAGGAATATCGCGTGCTCCGATGCGAGTGACATCAGCCTGCCATCGACGTGATAGCCCTTGAACGCCTTCTCACGCGCCTGCGTCTCCTCTTCCTGCCCCATCGACGTCCACACGTCTGTGTTGACGACATCCGCCCCACTGATGGCCTCCGCCGGGTCGGCGGTCACGATGATGTTGGCAGCTCCCTGCGCGCGCTCGAGCGTCGCCGGATCCGGCCGGTAACCCTCGGGACAGGCGATGCGCAGCTCGAAGCCGAAGCGGAAGGCCGCGTTCAACCAGGAGTTGGCCATGTTGTTGCCATCGCCGACCCACGCCACCTTCCTCGGGCGCAGGTCCTGACCGAAGTTCTCCTGGATGGTCATGACATCGGCCATCACCTGGCAGGGATGCAGGAGGTCTGTGAGGCCGTTGATGATCGGGATGGTCGCAAAACTCGCCAGCTCTTCGAGCGTTGACTGGGCGAACGTGCGGATCATGATGCCATCGACGTAGCGCGACAGGACGCGCGCCATGTCGCGGATCGGCTCACCCCGGCCGAGCTGGATGTCGCGTGAGGAAAGAAACAGCGCGTGGCCGCCGAGCTGGTACGTGCCGACCTCGAACGACACGCGCGTGCGTGTCGAGCTCTTCTCGAAGATCATTCCGAGCGTTCTGCCCGCCAGCGGCCGCTCCCGGTATTCGCCTCGCTTCAGCCTGTGCGCCAGGTCCAGCATGTCGTACAGCTCATCGGTCTCGAAGTCCGATATCGCCAGAAAGTCGCGTTTCACGTTCCAAAGTTGGTTGAGGTTAAAGGCGCAGGATTAGCGACGCACAGACGGTGAGCCCGATCAAACCAGCTCCCGAACACGACCACGCTCCCCCTCCCGCTCCCGACTCCGTTCAGAGAATGTACTTCCGCAGATCCTCGTCCTCGACGATGCTGCGCAGTTTCTCGCGTACATCACCTGCATCGATCGTGATGACCGGCTCCGATTTCTCGGGCAGGTCGAACAGGATCTCGTCGAGCAGGGTGGTGAGCACCGTGTGCAGCCGACGCGCACCAATGTTCTCCATGCGACGGTTGACCTCGGCCGCGATGCGCGCGACCTCGGCGACGCCTTCTTCCGTGAAGCGAAGCTCCACGTTCTCCGCTGCGATCAGCGCCTGGTATTGGCGGGTCAGCGCATTCTTCGGCTCTGTCAGGATACGGACGAAGTCCTGCTCCGTGAGCGGCTTCAGCTCGACCCGTATCGGGAAGCGGCCCTGCAGCTCGGGAATCAGGTCGCTCGGCTTCGAAACGTGGAACGCGCCCGCGGCAACGAAGAGCACGTGGTCCGTCCGGATCATGCCGTACTTGGTCTGTACTGTGCTGCCCTCGACGATCGGCAGCAGGTCACGCTGCACGCCCTCACGGCTGACGTCGGGGCCCGAGCCGCTCCGCTCACCGGCCACCTTGTCGATCTCGTCGAGGAAGATGATGCCCATGTCCTCGGCACGCTCCAGCGCCTCGCTCACCACCTCGTCCATGTCGATCAGGCGGTCCAGCTCATCCTGCAGCAGGATGCGGCGCGCGTCGGCGACCGACACCGTGCGGCGTTTCGTGCGCTTGGGCATCATGTCCTGCAGCATCTCGCCGATGTTGTCCATGCCCTCACCGCCGCCCATCGGCAACATCATGTTCTCGATCGGCGTGGACTGCGTCACCTCGACGTCGACTTTGCGGTCCTCCAGCTTGCCGTCGCGCAGCAGCGTGCGCAGCTTCTCGCGCGTGCGCTCACGCCGTTCCTTCACGCGCTGCTCATCCTCCTCGCCGTCTTCACTCGCTTCCTCGCGTGTCCAGCCGTCGCTGCCGACGACGAACGCGCGCGGCCGCGACTCGCCCGGCTGGGCCTGCGGCTGCGGCCGGCCCGGTGTGGGTGGCGGGGGAAGCAGCAGGTCCAGCAGCCGCTCCTCGACATGCTGCTGCGCAGCCTCCTCCACGTCCGCCTCGCGCTCTTCACGCACCATATTCACGGCCACGTCGACGAGGTCGCGCACCATCGATTCGACATCGCGACCGACGTATCCGACCTCCGTGAACTTCGATGCCTCCACCTTCACGAACGGCGCGCCCGCCAGCCGGGCGAGACGACGCGCGATCTCCGTCTTTCCGACTCCCGTCGGGCCGATCAGGATGATGTTGTTCGGCATGATCTCCTCGCGGAGATCATCTTCCACACGCTGGCGCCGCCAGCGGTTGCGCAGTGCGATCGCGACCGCCCGCTTCGCGTCCGTCTGCCCCACGATATACTTGTCGAGCTCCGCCACGATCTGGCGCGGCGTCAGCTCGTCGAGCCAGTCGTCCGCAGGCGCCTCGACCGCCCCGTTCACCGGCACGTCCACTCTGTTCACTTCCATATAATCCTTCCCGGAGCCACTACTCCAGCTCCAGTACCGTGATGTGCTGATTCGTATAGATGCAGATATCCGCCGCAATGCTGAGCGACTGCTTCACGATCTCCGGCGCCGTGAGCGCTGTATTTCCCTTCAGCGCACGCGCCGCTGCCAGCGCAAACCCGCCGCCGCTTCCAATCGCCGCGATCTGGTCATCCGGCTCGATTACGTTGCCATCGCCGCTGATCACGAACAGGTGGTTTCGATCCGCGACCGCCAGCAGTGCCTCGAGGCGTCTCAGGAACCGGTCCGTCCGCCATTCCTTCGCCAGCTCGACCACCGCCTTCGACAGGTTGCCCGGATACCGCTCCAGCTTCTCCTCGAACTTCTCGAACAGCGTGAATGCGTCCGCGACCGAGCCCGCGAAGCCGGCCAGTACCGCGCCGTCCTTCAGCTTCCGGACCTTCATGGCCGACGCCTTCATCACCGTATCACCGAGCGTTACCTGCCCATCTCCGCCCAGCGCGACCCGTCCATTATGCCGCACCGCGACGATCGTCGTCGCGCGCATCTTCCCGTCATTTGGGTGCACTTTCCCTCCTCCTCGGTGGAACCTGCCAAATCTACAGGAAGACGTCGGGGGGCGCGAGGCGTCAGGAGCGGATCCGGCGCGACCTCGAAGGGCGGGTTGCTGTCAGCAGGGGCTGCGATGCGCCCTGGAGCGGATCGGCGGTGGCAGGGCGATCGAAGCCGGCGGCGGCAGGACCATGGAAACCGGGGGCGGCAGGGTCATTAGAGCCCGCCGCACGGGCGCGCCGCTGTCGTCGGGCGGCGACGGCATGCGCAACGGCGGCGGCGGCGTATACGGTTCCCGCCGCCAGGTGCAGGTATCCGAGCGCTGTGAGGAAGCCGTTATGCGTGATCGCCTGGATAAGATACCCGGAGAGGATCATGGGCACGACGATGAGCGCGGCACTGGTTCCTGACCGGCGGCCGGTGCGGGTGCGCGTGCGGAGATGTGCCAGGATATGGCGAGAGGCGATGAGGCCGATCGCGAAGACCAGCACCGGGGCCACAAGAATATGCAGCTTCAGAATGACAGGCTGCAGGGGGTGGTTCACGATGGCCCACTCATCCGCGGGCTGCAACAGGTACTTCATCCAGGCGTAAACGAACCCGGTCAGGGCGACGGCCGCCGTGGACCACCACATCAGGTGCTTCTCCCAGCTCGACATCAGCCAGCGACAGGTCGAATAACGGCATGAAGGGCCAGGACGCGGCGTGCCGCTGCCGTGACCGCGTGCGCGGTCAGCGTCGCGCCGCTCATGTTGGGGATCGCGCGCTTGATGGATAGATCGTCGGTCAGTCGCTTCCCGCGGAAGAGGCCGAGCCAGCGCCCCGGTGGCTCGTAATCCGGCGGCTCAGCAAACTGCAGGACTTCCACACGGCGTATCGTTGCATCGGGCGCGACAACGAACATCAACACCTCGCCGTGCGTGCGGACCCGATGGCTGTCGAAGTAGGCGACGCCTGTAATGCGGCCGCGCTCGAGCGCAACATAGTAATTCACGACGCCCTGCGTTACCGGGGATCCGGCCAGCTCCGTCGCGCGGTTCAGCTGCGTCTCGTTCATGTAAGCCGTCCGCCGCTCGACTTCGAGCGGCGGCGGGAACGCGAGCCGGAGTGCCTCAACCTGCGTGAGGCGGGCCTGACCGGCGACGGCAGCAGGCAGCGCTGCCGGCGCGATCAGCGCCAGCGACAGAACCAGGATCAGCGGCCGATTACGTTGCATGATCAGAACAGGTATCCGAGTACGATGTTGAACTGGTTCACGCCCGTGGATGCCTCGTTGGAATGGATCTGATAATCACCCTTTACCACCACATTCGTGATCGGCTTCCACTGTGCGCCGACGGCCAGGACGCTGCGATCTGTGGCCCGTGAGGCCGTGAAGCCCTCCGGCACCACGTGTTGTGTGTTCAGTTTCTCATAGCGTACGTAAGGCGTAAGCTCCTGCATGGAGCGTACGAGCCGCAGGACGTCGTATCCACCCTGCGCGTACCAGCCGACCAGCTCCTCGCCCACCGATGACGTGCCCGTGAGCGTGCGTGCTTCGTTGATCAGCGCAGCATCCCCCACCGTGGCACGGGCGGCGAGTGCGCGCAGGTCCAGTCCGTAGGCCCGGTACTGTGCGTGCCCCTCCAGGATAGTCGTCGGCGCGTCGACTTCGACACCCGCCGGCGTCATCCCGCTCTGGCCCGAATTGCCGTGGTACGCCGAGGCCCCGAGCAGGAGGCCCGGCAGCATGCCGGCAGGCTCGAAATCGAGACGTCCCACGATTGCGGGATCCTCGATCAGAGCACGCGAGCCTTTCTGACGCCCCCCGCGTAGCCCGCCCGCCGAGAAGCCGCCCGCACGCGACGGCCCGCCGCCGATCGCATCCAGGCCATTCACGACATAGGCGCGATACGCGAAGTCGCCGAAATCGCCGAACACGCCGAAGCCGTTCTCTCGCCAGGTGGTCGGTATGATCGAGTTCTCCGTGAGCGGGCGCGTCGTTCCGAGAAAGATGGGTGGCTCATGCAGCTCGTTGATGAATCCCATCGGCACGAGCACCATACCGCCGCGCACGCCGAGATACGGCGATGGGATATAGTCGAGATAAGCGAACTCGACGGAGACCGAGCCTGCCTGGTCGGTGGACGCGTGCTCGAATTCGATTTCGGAGTTGAAAAGCAGGTTGTCCGTAAAGCGATAGCCGACATAGATGATCGCACGCAGTGCGTCGATCTGGTCACGCAGGTTCGAGGCTTCCCCATTCTCGCGTTCGGCAGCGAAGTTCTCGTACAGCACCTCACCGTACCCACCGAGTGATACGCCGTGCCGCACGCGATACACTTTCGCGGCAGCCGGCCCGAGTCCGTGTGCCGAGCTGTCCGCCTGCGGCAGCACATCCTGCCCGAGGCGCAACGCCTCCAGCTCCCGCGTCAGCGCATCGATCTGGGTGCGGATCCGAGCCAGTTCCGTCGTGTCCTGCTGCCCGTGCAACGCGGGCGAAACCGTCAGAAGGAGCGCAATCGTCGCAGCAGCTGCGACCCAGCGTCCAGCCATGGTCCCCATATGTCAATTCCCCTGTTCAGGATTTATCATGGTGAACTCACACCGGGCATGGCCGACCTCCGCAGATACACTGCTGATGAGCGTCGCCATACTCGCGTTACAGCCGGCTGACACGCTGCCACCGTCGAGACGGAGAACGAGCACGCCGACGTCCTGACGCTGCGCGGCCCACTCCAATGCCGCATCCGCGCCCATCACGAACAGCGCCGTAGACAACGCATCCGCCGAAAGCGCATCCTGCATCACAACCGTTACGCTGCCCCAGGCCGGCACGGGCTCGCCGCGGCGGGGATCCAGCACATGACCCAGTCGCCGCCCTTTCACGCTGACGAAGCGTTCCGACGAAGAGGTCGTGGCCACCGAGCTGCCGGCCACCTTCAATCGTACGACCTCGCGATCGCGCTTCGAGGGATGCGCGACACCCGCCTCAGCTTCGCCGAGAACCAGCAGCTGACCGCCGAAGTCGAGCACACCGAACACCACCCCGCGGGAGGCAAGCACTCTCGCCGCCGCGCGCAACGCGGCACCCTTCCCGAACCCTCCCGTATCCAACCACCAGCCCGACGGACCGCGGGTTACGCGGTTCCCTTCTTCGAGCGTCACCCTCGACCAGCCTGACGCCGCGCGCGCCCGCGCCAGATCAGCGGCAGAGGGCACGCGACCCTGTCCCCGCAGCTCCCACGTATCGATCAAGGCGCCGACCGCGGGGTCGAACGCACGGCCCGTCTCTTCCACCCAGATTCCAGCCTCGGCGAGCAGGTCATACAACTCCGCCGTCAGTTCCACTTGCGCCCCCGGCTGCGCGGCATTCAGCCGGCCGATCTCCGACTCGGCGACCCAGGAGCTCAACACGCCTTCCAGTCGTTCGACTTCCGCAATGGCAGCCTCTATCGCCTCAGTACCACAGCCACGATCGACGTCGGATATCCGTATCCGCAGCAGCGTGCCCATCTGAAGCGTCGTGCGCTCAATGGACTCGGCGCCGCGGCACTGCGCGCTTTGGCTGACCCTCAGATCAGGACTCGCGGTTGCACGGACACCGGCCGAGACGGTGGCTGTCAGAGCCGAAGCGGCAATGGCGGCAGTGACAAGAACAGGAAGCAGCGAATGCATACACAGTTGAGAATGAGTTTCAATTGCGTGAAGGATAGGGCCCCTCTTCCGACTCCGCAACGGGTGGATGCCTGCAGCCGTGTAGGGGAATCCCCGGCATGCATGCTGGCGGGAAGGCCGGCACCACGGGAGCGACCTGACCGGCACGCCTCAGGGATTCAGGTGAACGGGCGATATTCCGCGCGAGGCAACGCGGTTGCGGCCCCAGTCAGGCCCGCGGGTGGGCCTGGTCGTACACCTTCTTGAGGCGTTCCTTGGCGATGTGGGTGTAGATCCGGGTCGTGGAAAGCGACGCATGGCCGAGCAGCTCCTTGACGGCGAGGAGGTCGGCGCCGGCGTCGAGGAGGTGGGTGGCGAAGGAGTGGCGGAGGGAGTGGGTGGAGAGGCCGGCGTCATCGGCGACTTTGTCGAGCAGCCCGCGCACGATGTTCTGGATCTGGCGGGTAGAGAGCCGCTTGCCGCGCTCGGAGAGGAAGAGCGCCTTGCGATCTGCCGTGGGAACGCGATTCAGGATCTCGCGGCGGCGCAGCTCGTGGCGACGGAGTGCGGCGACAGCGGGAGCGCCGATGGGGACGATGCGTTCCTTGCGGCCCTTGCCGAGGACGCGTGCCTGCTCGCTGACGAGGTCCACACTGGCCAGATCGAGGCTGGCGAGCTCGGAGAGGCGCATGCCGGTGGCGTAGAAGAGCTCGACGATGGCGTGGTCGCGCGTACCGCGGAACGTGTTGTCGGCGGAGCCGTGTTCAGCGACATCGAACATCCGGTCCACCTCCAGGCGCGTGAGCCAGGAAGGCAGCGTCTTCTCGATTTTCGGGGAGCGCACGGCCCGTGCGGGATTGGCTTCGACGATGTCTTCGCGGTGGAGGTGCCGGAAGAAGCTGCGCACCGCTGACATCTTCCTTGTGATGCTGCGCCGGGCGAGGCCGCGCCGGGAGAGCTCCCCGAGCCAGGCACGGAGCGCGAGGCGGTCGACGCCGTCCCAGGTCCAGTCATCGCCATTGTAGAAGCGGTCGAGGAACGCTGCGAGCTCGTAGAGGTCGCGGCGATAGGCGGCGACGGTGTTGGGGCTGAGCTGGCGGCCGTGCTCGACACCGCGCAGATACTCGAGCAGGTGTGCCGTGGCGGACGGTGGACTGCTCACACCGGACTCGCGGACGGCGTGACGGTGGATTGTACCCACATCGCGAAATCGTCGCGCGCGCGCTGTACCATGCGCTGGCGGCGCAGCGACTTGTCACGCACGTGGTCGGTGAGCGGGTCGAGCAGGCCGAAGTTGGAGTTCATCGGCTGGAAGCGGCCGGGCTCGGCCGTGCGCAGATACTGCAGGAGCGCGCCGAGCATCGTGGTCGATGGCGGCAGCACAGGCTCCTGCGATGTCAGGATGCGATCCATGTTGATGCCGGCCAGGATTCCTGAGGCGGCAGACTCGGTGTACCCTTCGACGCCGGTCAGCTGGCCTGCGAAGATGATGTCCGGTCGTTTGGGCGCTGCTCCGTACGCATTCAGTCGTGCGGGAAAGTTCAGATACGTGTTGCGATGGATGGACCCCGTACGGAGGAACTCCGCCTGCTCGAGGCCCGGGATCATGCGGAAGATGCGGCGCTGCTCACCCGTGCGGAGCCGTGTCTGGAACCCGACCATGTTCCACATCTGGCCCGTCCGGTCCTCGCGCCGGAGCTGGACGACTGCCCATGGTCGTCTGCCCGTGCGCGGATCACGCAGGCCGACCGGCTTCATCGGGCCGAAACGCAGCGTGTCCGCACCGCGCTCCGCCATCACCTCGATCGGCAGACATCCTTCGAAGTACGGGATATTGTCTTCGGCAACCTGCGGCTGTGCCGCCGGTGCCTCGGCCCGTGTGTGGGGCAGGTTCTCCCAGTCATGGCCTGGATACACATCGGCAGCACGCAGCGCGTGGATGAACGACTCGTACTCCTCGCGCGACATGGGGCAGTTGAGATAATCGTCATCTCCGCCCTTGTCCCAGCGCGATGCAAAGAACGCGACGTTCGTATCAATGGAGTCGTCGCTGATGATGGGCGCGATGGAATCGTAGAAGGCGAGACCCTCATCGCCCAGCAGCGCTGCGATACTGTCGGCGAGGGCGGCAGACGTCAGCGGACCGGTGGCGATAACGGCAGGACCATCCGGCAGTGCTGTCGTCTCGCCGCGTTCGATCGTGATGTTCGGATGCCGCTCCATGCGCTCCGTCATCGCGCGCGCGAACATGTCGCGGTCGACTGCCAGAGCCTGTCCGGCAGGCACGCGCGACACGTCGGCCGCCTGGAGCAGGATGGAGCCCATATCGCGCATTTCCGCCTTGAGAAGGCCGTGCGCATTGCCGAGATCCTCACTCTTGAACGAATTGGTGCAGACGAGCTCGGCAAGATCCTGCGTCTGGTGCGCAGGCGTGGAACGGACGGGCCGCATCTCACGGAGCGTGACCGCATGGCCGCGCTCCGCGAGCTGCCAGGCCGCCTCGCAGCCGGCCAGACCACCGCCGACGACGAGTACGTCTGACATCGCTACTCCTTCGATCGCTTCGGTGCCGATTTCTTCGCGGTCGACTTCTTCACAGTCGACTTTCCCGCGGCGGATTTGTTAGCGCTCGACTTCTTCGCTGTCGACTTCGTTACTGCGTTCTTCCCGGTCGACTTCTTTGCCGCGGCTTTCTTTCCGGTCGTCTTCTTTGTCACGGACTTGCTGGGCCCCGACTTCGTCCCGAACGATTTCCGGGCACCGCGCCTGTAGCCGCCACTGCCACCATCGGAGCCTGCATCGCTGTCCTTGCGGGCACGGCGATCGGCGGGCGTCGGGACACCGACGCCAGCCGGCTCGAGCGAGTCGTCGGCGCCGACAGTGTACTCGTGGTAGCAGGACTGGCAGCGCATGAACTCGCCGCGTGCCTTTGTGCTCTTGCGGACGAGGAACGGCGCATTGCAGTTGGGGCACGGTCGCGCGACGGGCTCATCCCACGTGGACCAGTCGCATTCCGGGTAGCGTGTGCATCCCCAGAACGTCTTGCCACGGCGCGTGCGCTTTTCGCCGACATCGCCGATCTCGCACTTCGGGCATTTCAGGCCGGGAATCGTGCGCGGCTTGGTGTGCTTGCACTTCGGATAATTGCTGCAGGCGATGAACGGACCGAACCGGCCTTCGCGCTCGACCATCTCCGCACCGCACTTCTCGCACTTCTCACCCGTTGGCACGGGCTCCTTGCGCTGCTCGTTGTCAAGCGACTGCGTGTGCCGGCATTCCGGATAGCCCGTGCAGCCGAGGAAGCGGCCATAACGATTCCAGCGCACAGCCATGTCGCGGCCGCACTCCGGGCACGGCCCGGCGTCCGATGCCACCGACTCGCGGATGATCTCCTCGCCCTTGTCCCTGCCCTCATCGAGCCGGCGCAGGAACGGGACGTAGAAATCCTGGAGCACCTTCTGCCATTGCAGCTCACCTTCCTCCACCCGGTCGAGCTCTGCCTCCATTCCGCTCGTGAACCCGACGCTGAACACGTCGGGGAAGATCTTGACCAGCACCATGGCCACGGTCTCGCCGAGCGGCGTGGGCGTGAAGCGCTTCTGCTCGAGCTGCACGTACTCGCGGTCCGTGAGTGTCGAGATGATCTGGGCGTATGTGGACGGCCGGCCGATGCCCAGGCGTTCCAGTTCCTTGACCAGGCTGGCTTCCGTGAAGCGGGGTGGCGGCTGCGTGAAGTGCTGAGCCGGCATGATGGACTCCACTCTGCACCGATCCTTCTCCGCGAGGTCGGGCAGCGGCGCGAGATCATCGAGCGTCTTGTGGTCGCCGTCCTCGCGCGCCTCGGTGTAGAGGCGGGTGAAGCCGTCGAACACCATGATGGAGCCCGTTGCACGGAACAGGTACTTCGTGCCGCTGGCAGTGGTCAGCTCGAAGTCGGCCGTGGTGGTGTCATAGATCGCCGACGCCATCTGTCCTGCCACGAGGCGCAGCCAGATCAGCTCGTAGAGTCGATGCTGATCGCGGTCGAGATAACGCTTGAGCTCGTCCGGCCGTCGCAGCGCGTCGGTGGGCCGGATCGCCTCGTGGGCTTCCTGCGCGCTCTTCTGCTGCTTCCCGCCCCAGAGGCGCGGCTTGTCGGTCAGGTACTTGTCACCGAATGTGCTGCGTACAAGGTCGCGCGCGCCCTCGGCGGCACTCGTCGCGATACGCGTCGAGTCGGTACGCATGTAGGTGATGAGGCCGACCGAGCCCTCCGCGCCCACGTCGATGCCCTCGTACAACTGCTGCGCAGTGCGCATCGTGCGCTGCGCCGTGAAGCCGAGTCGCTTCGCGGCCTCCTGCTGGAGCGTCGATGTTGTGAACGGCGGCGGCGGATTCTTGAGCCGCTGACGGCGCTTCAGCTCCGTGATGATGAACGGCAGGCCGGTGACATCATTGAGCGCCTTCATGGCGCTGGTCTCGTTCTCGAGCTTGAAAGCCTTGCCGTCGATGTGGTGGAGCTTCGCCTCGAACTGCTTGCCGTCCTTCTCCAGGAGCGCGGTGACGGACCAGTACTCCTCAGCGACGAATGCGCGGATCTCTGCCTCGCGCTCCGTAATCAGTCGCAGCGCAACGGTCTGAACGCGGCCAGCGGACAGGCCGGGCCGGATCGGCTTCCACAGCAGCGGGCTGACCTGGTAGCCGACCAGGCGATCCAGGATGCGCCGCGCCTGCTGAGCTTCGACCTTGCGCATATCCAGCGCGAGCGGCTGCTTGAGCGCACGGTTGATCGCGTCCTTCGTGATCTCGTGAAACAGAACACGGCTGAAGCGCTTGCCGTCACCCTGCTCATAACCGAGCTGGTCGGCCACGTGCCAGGCGATCGCCTCACCCTCGCGATCAGGGTCAGTCGCCAGGATCACCTCATCGACCGCTTCCGCGTCGCGCCGCAGGTCCTGGATGATCTTGCCCTTGCCGCGGATCGTCACGTACTTCGGCTCGAAGCCGTGCTCTATGTCGACACCGAGCTCGCGCGGCGGCAGGTCGCGGATGTGACCGACCGAGGCGCGCACACGATAATCGCTGCCGAGATACTTGCCGATCGTCTTGGCCTTGGCAGGCGACTCGACGATCACGAGGTGCTTCGTTTTAGCCATTCGAAGATGGTTCGGGAGATGTCTGATGCCGCGCGCCTGTCCACATCGACGACCAGATCGGCGCGACTGTAGTATTCGTTGCGTTTACGGCCGAGACTGCGCATCGCGGCGAGCGGATCGGCACCGGCGAGGAGCGGCCTGTCCTGTGGGCTACCCCCGAGACGGCGGATCGCTTCTTCCGGCGATATGCGCAGCCATACCGTGGCCGTGCCGGGTGGCAGCGTCTCGAGAGCGCCGGGCTGTACGGCCCAGCCACCGCCCGGGGCGATTACGATTCCTGTCGTGGAGCATAACTCCGCTGTCAACCGCGACTCCATGGCCCGAAAGGCCGACTCGCCGTCTGACTGGAACATGTCGGTGATGGAGCGGCCGCTGGCCCGCACGATCTCGGAATCGATGTCGACAAAGCGCCAGCCGAGCAGCCGCGCGAGATCCGCGCCGACGGTACTCTTCCCTGCCCCGGGCAGGCCGATGAGGACACACCGTTCCGCGGGCTCGTTCATGGTTGCGCCGTGCGCGCGTTACCCGGCGGCCAGTGCGCGTGCGGCACCCCCGCCGACGGTGACGCGCGCATGGTCATGCGCCGGCCTCTCGTCCCTCCACGCGTCCGAGCTCTGCGCTCCGGTTCTCCAGCTGAGCGAGGTAGCCGTCGAGATTGCGCCGCAGCTCACTCATGCTGTCAGCGCCGAACTTCTCGAGCAGTGCGTCGGCGAGCACGATCGCGAGCATCGCCTCACCCACGACGCCCGCGGCCGCGAGCGCCACGACGTCGCTGCGCTCGCGGATGGCATCGCCGGTATCGCCCGTGCGGATATCGACGCTGCGGAGCGGCTGCATGAGACTCGACAGCGGCTTCATCGCGACGCGAACGACGAGCGGCGCACCTGTCGTGATCCCGCCCTCCAGGCCGCCGGCGCTGTTCCGCGTGCGGCGGTAACCGCCGGTGCGCAGCAGCTGTGGGTCACGCTCGATCTCGTCGTGCACCGCTGAGCCGCGACGGCGAGCCGCTTCGAAGCCGAGACCGATCTCCACACCCTTCATGGCCTGGATCGACATCATGGCCTGCGCGATCCGGCCATCCAGCTTGCGGTCCCAGGACACATGGCTGCCCAGCCCCACCGGCAGGCCGCGTGCGACCACCTCGAACGTGCCGCCGAGGGTGTCGCCCGCGCGCTTCGATGCGTCGATCTCCTCGATCATGCGGGCTTCCGCAGACGCATCGAGCGTGCGCAGTGGCGATGCATCAGCGGCAGCGTTGAGATCATCCGGTAGCTCGTCCGGCACCTGCGCCTCGATACCGCCCAGCATGACGATGTGGCTTCCGATCGTAACGCCGACCTCCGCCAGCAGCCGTTTCGCCACCGCCCCGGCGGCGACACGTGCCGTGGTCTCACGTGCGGACGCACGCTCGAGGATGTCGCGCGCATCGGCGCGGTCGTACTTCAGCACACCGACCAGGTCGGCATGGCCGGGACGCGGCAGATGTACGCGGCGCAGCTGACGGTCGGTCGCGTCAGCGGCTGGCGGCTCGTACGCCATCGGCACGCGCCAGTTGTCCCAGTCCCGGTTCCAGACCAGGAGCGCGATCGGTGAGCCCAGCGTCTCACCGAGTCGGACACCGGCCACGAGCTCGGCCGTGTCCTTTTCGATCTTCATGCGGCCGCCGCGGCCGTAGCCGCCCTGGCGGCGCCGGAGATCCGGGTCAATGTCGCGCTCGATCGTCAGCGACAGACCGGCCGGCACACCCTCGACCAGGGCAACGAGCCCGCGGCCGTGCGACTCGCCGGCTGTATGGAAACGGAAGTGCATATTCTCCCGGGTTCAAGCAAAGAGCCCGGCAATGAACCGGGCTCTCGCGTGTATCATCATCTATATAGGGCGTCATGCGCCCGCTGTAAAGTCGTGATCAGTCCGAACCGGCCGGACCGGTTGCCGTTACGTTGACCGTGGCGCGCCTCACGGCGCTGTTGCGGCCGTTGACGTCGCTCACGAACACGTCTACCGTGACCGTGGACCCGAGAGCGAACGTCGGAGTCACCGGTACCAGCGCAAACTCGGTCTGGCTCAAGCCGTCGAACTCCGCGCGGACGGTGTCCGTCGCGGCGCCGGACACCTGCACTTCGATGAAGCTCACGCCGCGCGGCGCGGTTCCGGTGACCAGCACGTCGAACGTCTCACCCGACGCCACCGTGCCCGGAACCGAGAGCGCCGCAACTTTCGGCGCCTCTTCGGCAACCTCGCCTTCGAAGAGGTTGGACCCTTCGCAACCACCGGTCAGCAGCGTGAGCGCGAACAGTCCCGCGGCGGCCCGCATGAGGCGGGTGCGAAAGTCCCAGTTCGCCGTCATATCAGTCCCTCACAATGTGCGGCGTGACCATGATCAGCAGGTCGCGCTTGTTCTCCTGATCGGTCTGGTTGCGGAACAGCGCGCCGACCACAGGCAGGTCCATGAGGATCGGGATACCCGCGCGGGACTGGGTCTTCTCGGTGATCGTCAGGCCGCCGATCACGACCGTTTCACCGTCATTCACGAGCACCTGAGTCTGCGCGTTCTGTGTCTGGAAGATGACGCCGATATCCGACGGCGCCGCCGAGACACCGGACCGCTCGGC
This sequence comes from Longimicrobiales bacterium, assembly GCA_035461765.1. Classification (GTDB taxonomy): domain Bacteria; phylum Gemmatimonadota; class Gemmatimonadetes; order Longimicrobiales; family RSA9; genus SH-MAG3. Next base: position 114,170 of record DATHUY010000077.1, on the reverse strand, counting down.
CCGCATGTCGAGCATGACCTGGTCGGCGATGATGTGCGGCGTCACCTCCAGGATGATACCGGTGTTCTTGTACTCGACGGCCGCACGCGGACCACCGGCTCCGGCAGCGCCGGCATCGACGACGCGGATCGGCGTCTGCTCACCGACCTGGATGGTCGCACGGCGATGGTCCATCGTGCGGACGACAGGCTTCGCCTGGACGTCGCTCAGGCTCACCGTCTGGAGTGCCTCGATGAAGCTGATCAGCGTATGCCGACCGAGCACCAGCGATGTGACCACCTCGAGCGAGGGCGACGCGACGCGGTAGTTGGCGTTGCCGAGCGCCGCAATCGAGTTGCCGCCAAGCGAGATCACGTCATCATCGACCTGACCTCCGTTGAGCATTCCCGGGCTCAGCCGGTTGAGCTGGTTACCGCGCGAATCCTTCAGGTCATACACCACGCCATAGGACTCGAGCGCCGTGCGATCGATGAAGGCGATCACCGCTGTGATATCGACCTGCGGCGTGCGCACGTCCAGCTCCGGCAGGACCTGGCCGATGCGCTCGATGGCCGAACGCGTGTCAGTGATGAGCAGCGTATTGGAAGACGGGTTCACCGTCACCTTGCCGTTCGGCGATAGCAGGCCGCCTGCGACCGCGCGACTGATCGAGTCTGCACTGATGTAACGGATCGCGAACGTCCTCGTGACGAGTGGCTCGGTGACCTGAGCCTGGTCCGCGGCCGCAATGTCCTGCACGAGCAGCACACCGCTCGGCAGCTCGCGGAGGAACATGCCGTTGGCCTCCAGGATCGCCTCGAGCGCCTCGCGCCACGTCACATCGGTCAGTGTGGCCGTGATCGCCTTGCTCTGGACACCGGGCGCGGCAACGATGTTCTGGCCTGCGTAGTCACTGAAGATCGCGAGCACGTTGTTGACGGGCTCGGCCGTGAAGTTGATGGAGCGGATCCGCTGATCGCGGTCCTGCTGATCAACCGCACGCTGGCTCCGCATCGGCTCCGTCTGCTGCGGCGGTGCCGAGGTCGGCGTGTAGCGCGCGGCCGATGCAGCGGCCGCTGCCGGCGCGGGAGCGCCTCCGCCGGAGATTTCGCGATGCCACGGCTCGAACGCGCCGTCCGGGTTGCGGAACGAGATACGGATGCGGCCATCCTCGCGTGCGAACTCGTACTCCAATGGAGATCCGAGTGCCAGCACGACGCGGGCGACGTTCGTCTGGAACGGTGCGACGCGCAGCTCGCGGACACCACCCCGGTTGAAGTCGCGCAGGTCGATCTGCGGCGCCTTTGGCACGCCCGTGAGATCGACGACGAGCCGCCCGTCCGGCATCATGAAATGCTGGGGCGTGACGGTGCCATCGACCAGAATGACGACCTCAGTGCGATCCGCTACCGGTGCGACGCTGAGCGAAGTAACACGCGGCTCAGCGGCGAACATGGTCAGCAAGAGCGCGATGAACGCGGTCATCGGAGTACGCTCCTTCCCATTGGCTTCATTTCGAGGACTTCCTGCCTGCGAACACCGAAATCACTGACGGAAAAGACGACGCGGGTGCGACCGATATCGACAACGGTGGTGTTGCCGACCGTGTCACCCCTGCGCAGCCGGTACTGCTTGCCCGCGGCGTCGGACACCGCGACGATGCTGCGAGTCGGATTGTCATCGAACAGGATCATGTGCAGCTTCAGATCCGAGAACATCACACCTGCATTCTGCCCCGTGAGCGGCATGAACGGGTCGCGCCGCGCCCGGCCCGGATAGGCGAAGACCTCGCGCTCGAACACGAGCTTCGGATCGTCCGCCTGAACGACCGTCGCCGGCGGAGTGGCCGGTGGTGTCGCGGCCGGCGGCGCTGGCTCCTGTGCACGTGCCGGTGCCGCTGCCGCGAGGGCGATCAGGCCCGTTAGAAAGATGCGATCAATCGTTCGCATTGGCGACCTCCCCGACAGCAGCTGTGTCCCTGACCGTGCCCGGGTCGGGAACGATGAACGTCTCGATGCGGAACATGGCGCGGAGCCGTGGCGACTCGCCGGGCTCGGTTGCCGGCTGGTCGGTGTTCACCTTGAACTCCGTCGCCTTCACGATGCGCGGCAATGAACCGATCGCGGTCATGTATTCGCCGATACCGTGATACGTGCCGAGCACCTGGAGCTCGTATGTCTGGCGCGAGTAGAACTCGCCGGGCTCTTCAGCCGCGGGGTTCAGGGCTGCCAGCTCGACGCCGAGATCCTGTGCCCGCGTAGTTATCTGGCTGATCAGCACCGGCACATCCTCGCGCCGCGGGATCAGCTGCTCGAGCTGCTCGACGTGTGCCTGATAGATCGCCAGGCGCTGCTGGAAGTCCTGGCCGAAGCGGCCCACGATCTGGCGCATCCCGGCATTGCTCGCCTCCAGGCGGTCGACATTGGCCTGGAGCGCTTCCGCTTCCGTCACACGCTTCGTGTGGTAGAAGTAGTAGTAGCCGAACGCGAGCAGAACGGGCAGCAGTCCTGCCAGCACCAGCTTCTGCTTCTGCGGGTCCTGTGGCAGCAAAGCCATGTCAGTTCTCCCCCGATGCGGCTCCGAAGAGCGGTACGGTCTGTATCATGTCCGGCGCCGGCTCCTCATATGAAGCTTCTACAATGAAGCCGAGCACGGTGCGCTGATCCACGGTCGTCTGGGCCGAGGAAATGAGGCGCACCTGGTAAAGGAACGGCGACGCCTCGAGATCCTCGATGTAGCGGCCGATGGCCAGGTAGTTGCCCGCCCGACCCTCCATGCGCACGCGCGGCACACCTGCCTCGGAGAACGCCTCGGTCAGATTGACCACCCAGACATAGGGCGGCAGTGCGCGGCTGACCTCGTCGAGGATGTGCGGCCAGATGTAGCGGCCGGCATCGATCTCCTGGATCACCTGCAGCTTCTGACCGATCGCGCGCTCCTGTGCCTGGAGCGAGTCCCCCTGTGCTCGCAGGGCCGCAAACCTGATCGAGTCGCGCACAGCCGTCTCGGTGTCGGTGCGGAGGGTGTCCAGCCGGGAGTTCATGCCCAGGTGGAGCCACGCGATGATCGCGACGCCCAGCACCCAGCCGCCGAGGACCATGGCCTTCGTGCGGTCGAACTCCGGCAGCTTGGGTGCGGCGGCAGCCGCACCGGTGGCGCGGCGCGGGGCCTTGCCTCGCTTGCCGCCGCGCTTCTTCGTCGAGCCCGGTAACAGGTTGATCTCTATCACGCCGCCTCCTAAGCCTGGCGCAGGGCGAGTCCGACCGGGAGCATCAGCATCGGCGCCAACTGCTCCATGGGTACGCGTTCCATCACTTCCGGCAGGATCGCGACGCGCAGCAGCGGATTCGCGACCTCTGCGGGCACACTCATGCGTGCGGCGACCACATCAACGATGCCTGGAATGCCGGCACCGCCTCCCGACAGGTACACGCGGCGCACTCCCTCGCCGCCCGACTGCGCCAGGATGAACGCAACCGCACGCTCGATCCCGACCGCCAGCTCGTCAACGCGCTCATCCAGCAGGGACCGCAATGCCGCCGGATCCTCACGGCCGTTCAGAACTTCTTCCGCGCGATCCGCCGTCATGCCACGCTCGCGCTGAAGTGATTCGCGCAGTCGCCGCGTGCCAAAGGGCACGTCGCGCACGAGAACGGGAGCACCGTTTGCAATGAGATTCACGTTCGTCGTCTCGTGTCCGATGTTGACCAGTGCCACGAGCCCGTCGCGCACACCCGGATAGTTGCGATCGAACGCGTTGTTCAGCGCGAACGCCTCGACGTCAATGACCCCCGGCTCGAGGCCGGCATCCGTCAGCAGACTCATGCGGTTCTCGATCAGCTCGCGCTTTGCCGCTACGAGCAGCACGGCCATCTGCGGCGTGTCCTCATCGGGATCGAGGATCTGGAAATCGAGCTGGACGTTCTCCATGTCGAACGGCACGTGCTGCTCCGCCTCCCAGCGGATGACCTCGGCCGCGTCGGTCTGGCTCATGCGGTCCATCGGAATCTTCTTGACGATCACATCGTGACCGCCGACCGCCGCGACGACGTTCTTGGTCTTGAGTCCCGCGCTCGCGATGAGCGAACGCACGGTCTCCGCGACCAGCACGGGATCCATGATCTCGCCCTCGACGATCGCGTCTGGAACGAGCGAACTCGTGGCGACCTGCACGATCTCCGGCTCCGGCTTCGAGTGATCGATGACGACGAGTTTCACTATGCCGCTACCGATGTCGAGCCCCGCCGACAGCTTGCTCCGGCCAAACAGTCCCATTACACGGACTCAGTCTTGATTATGAAGGGAGACGATGCCTGCACAGGTTGGTGCAACATCGTACTCCGCACACACGTGTGAGTCAAGGTTCTTATCGGCAACAGCGCCCGTACCTGTATGAGCATTTTCATTTACCAGGTCGACAGGTTGTCGGCCCACGTATTCGAGATCTGATTCAGCTTTGCCATGCCGTTGGCAGCATTGCTGACGATGCACGAGTCGTAGGTGTAGTCCTTCGTTCCGTTCGCCTTGGACGACACTCCGACTGTCATGCCCTTCAGGACGTTCAGGCCCGACACCACGGCGCCGGCGATGTTACCGCTGCCGTTGTCCGTGATCATGCCGCCGACGAGGATGATGCCATCCCAGGTGTCGCCGCCGCCGAACGTGAGGTCGCCGGTGACGATGAGGACACCGCGTCCGTTGCTGGGCAGCGGCGAGCTGCCGTTGATCACGATCGTCGGCCAGTAGTTCGGGTCCGTGAACTTGGAGCTGGATGGCCAGCTGCTGCAGTTGGTATAGTTGCTGTCGTAGGCAGACGTACCCGGCATGCAGACAACCTGGTCCGGCACGATCGACGGGGCGACGGGCTTGGCGATGTTCGGCCAGTCGATCTTGATCTGGGCTGCCATCTGCGCCTGCGTGCCCATCTCCAGGTGCTGCGGCGATCCCGTAATCGAGGCGTCCTTGCCGGTCAGCATGCTGTCCGGTGTCGCCACGCCCGCCACGGCATTGCCGGTGCAGCCATCGAAGCCGGTGATGTCGCCAGCCGTACCCGCCTTGTTGAGTCCGCTCAGGCTGGTCCACGAGGACAGCACCTGCATCGTGCCGACGACGCGGAACGCGAACTGGGCCACCGTCCGGCGCGCCGGCGGCTTTCCGGCCGGCGAGTTGACCTGACCGGTGGAGCGGATGAGGTACATCGCCGTGTCCGTGACGGTCGCGGCCGGCTTCATCCGCGTAATCCAGACGCGGGCCTGCCCGCCCGGATACACGAAGGTCGTATCGACAGGCAGGATCTGACCGCGCGCCATGTATTGCGCCAGCCCTGCTTCGGCGAGTGCGAATGCGGCGGTCTCCGTGGTCTGGTTGTCGGAGATCTGCACTTCCGCGCTCGACCGTGCGAAGCCAGCAAGCACGCCCGCCGTCATGAAGCCGATGAGAAGAATGGCCATCGGCAGTGCGAAGCCCTCACGATTCGTCCGGAGCATCATGGTATTGCTCCCTGCTAGCGGTTCTTGAAATGCACGGCCGTCGTCAGCGGCACGCTCTGGTGCGAACCGTCAGGATTTGGCCGCTCACTTATGGCGTCGAGGACGACTTCGATGCCCGTGATGTCGCTGAGTGAAGCCGGGACGGCGTCCTGCGCGGTCGCGGCATCGCTCTCGAAGAAACGGAACTTCGCAGTCGTATCGAACGGCGCAACGAGCTCTTCCGGATTCAGCTGGCCCTCGACCTGGCGGAACAGGGCGATGCCGCCGGGCACACTCGTCGATGCGGCGAAGCGGTAAGTGACCTTGTGGTACAGGAACACGGGCGTGCCTGCCGCGATCGTCGGACCGAGCGGGATCTGGATCACGCTGCCGCTACCGGCACCGTATCCACCCGCGGGATCGGGAATGACGCCGGCATCATCGGGCACGATGCCGGCGCTGCTGCATATCGTGGCCAGGCCGGTCGTGGCTGCGACAATGCCTTCCTGGTAGTTATACGCGCCGCCGGGCTGCCTGTAGGCATAGCCGGAGAAGCTGAGGCCGGCCACGGCCGTAAGGTCGGCTGGCAGAGTGGTAATGGTCAGCAGGCCAGCCGCCGATCCACACACCATGCCGAAAACGTACGGCACACGCAGCTCCACTTGCTGATTGGTGGCGGAGACCACGCCCGCCGTCTGCTCGACCATGCGCATCTCAGACATCATGATGTTCAGCGCACCGCGCGATACGGCGCGGGCGGCGCCGACCTTCTCCTGATGGTCGAAGAAGCGCGACTGCGACACGAACGAGCCCATGAACACGGCTCCGAGTACCGCCGTGAGTGTCAGGGCGATCATCACCTCGACGAGCGTGAAGCCCGGCCTGTTCTTCATGATGGTCTTCATGGTCAGCACCCCATGCAGAGCGGGTTACTCGTCACCGGTGCCGCACGGATGATGCGCATCGTGGAAGCCGACAGGTTGTGCTGCAGCGGCGTCGTGACGATCTGGACACGCGTGGCGTTCGTGGCAGCAGACAGGGTCACGCATGTCTGGAATTCCCGATTGGCGGTGCCCACCGTATCGCAGCCGGCAGCACCGGCGAGGTTCGCATAGGGCATGGTCGCGAAGCGGTTGACGGTCTGGAGCGCGACGGCCTGGCGGGCCATGGCGTTGTCCGCGATGATCGACTGGCGCGCGCTCGCGTATGTGAGCCCGGCCAGCGAGGTCACGATGATCGCCAGCATGACCATGGCGACCACTACCTCGACGAGTCCGAAGCCTTCCCGATTCTGTATCATGAACCGCTCACCCTCACCTGTCCGGCGCGCGACATTCTCACCACCCGAGTTTTGCCGCCTGCCCTGAGCTCGATCTCCACGGATCCGTCGGCCAGTCCGTTCGGATAGACGAGCAGCGACGTCTTGCTGGTCAGGAAGCTCTCGACGGGGTATTCACCGTCGTTGTGGAAGTGCCGCTCGCTGTAGATCGTCGTGGGCGTCGTGTAGTCCCTCAGACGGAACACGCGCGCCGTGGGATCGATCGAGACCCGAATCGGCACCCGCTGCCTGCCCGCCATGCTGTGGGCAAGCTTGAGATCTGCCGCCACGACTGAAGCCGCCCGCTGTACCCGCGTCTGGGCGAGCATGGACCCCACTCGCGCAAACGCAAACCCGCCGATGATGCCGACGAGGATGAGCACGATGAGGACCTCGGTGATCGTAAAGCCGTCGCGACTGCGCATTCAATTTTTCGTTCGATTGGACACGAACCGACCCGGACGGATGCCGATCGGGCGATTTCCATGCCCCCGAGAAACGCTTGTGGCGACAACAACTTAGAAAAAAACTGAGCGGAAAGGAAGGAAATAAGTAGCCGTTGCCCTGAAGCGAATAGCAGCCCGACGACGGCGCAGGCGGGGGCGGGGTGCATGATCAGAATGCAGGCAGCCATGCGCGAACGGCCGCCGGCCGGGGACGGTCCAGACCCGCTGCCCTGACCTGGGCGATTACGCTGCAGCGGTTCCACGTCACAATCCCTCCGACCGTGAGGAGACCGCCGGCGTGCACCGCACCGGCGACGACGGCTCCCGGGTCGATACGAACCGAGCCACTGGCGACGAGAAGCCCGCTCACCACAGCGCCGCCATTCACGGTGAGATCGCCCGGCACGATCAGGACTCCGGAATGACCCGCGCTGATCGCCGTATCGCCAGCAGCGACGGTGCCCGGCGGCGCAAGCGCAAGCAGCCGCGCGAACGAGAGGATGAGCGGGTCCGCTCCGAGAGTGCCGACCGGCGCATCGATGCTGGCGCCCGGGGCGCTCGTCACGCCGAACAGCGGCGCAAGAACCGCGTGGGGCGGCGCGGGTGCCGCACACCCGCCGGCAGGCGCGGAAACCACGACGCCCGTGGCCGTCACATGGACGGCACCGGATGACGACAGCGGAGCGGGCGCCGGGTCGACGCCGACGGCCAGCGCAGGTGGTGCCACCAGCATTCGGGCCGCGGTGCGACCGACCCGTGGTGGTCGCTCGAAAGCGCCGGAGTGGAGGAGAAACAGGCGATCATCCAGCCGCTCCACATGGACACGAGCGCCCGCGGTGGCGAGAGTGTCGAGCATCAATTGCTGGCCGGTCCCGGCGGGCATGGTGTCGATTTCGAGGGTCCAGAGGCCGAGTGCGCGCCGGACACCACTCTCGGCATCGAGCCGCAGCTGGAGCACGGCCGCGCCGTTGCCGCCGATGCGGACTTCCTGCAGGGCCAGGTACAGTGAGCCGAGTACGATGCAGTCCAGTACGATGATGGCCAGCAGCGCCATGGCGAGCGCTGCACCACTCCTCCGCCGGCGCATCATGGGTGGGCCGCGGGCGGCGTGAACGAAGCGGCGTGCTGCAAGCGGATCTGACCCGCCTCGACCTGGAAGCGCACGTCCCGGGAAGTGATCCCGATGAACCGGGAGTACGGATGACGCAGAACGGGGATGGTGAGCGGTTGCCGCCCGCCGCCACCCATACGATAGCGCAGTGCACCCGTGCTCAGATGGTATGAGCCGGATTCGAAGACCAGCAACGCCGACCTAGGGGGTACCGGGCCACTGGTTCCCAGCTCGAGCACGGTCTCACCCGGTTGGATTGCGCATCTTCCCGCCGCCGGGTTCCACGCGTGAAGCGCCGTACCCGTTTCACCGGACTGGCTGATGATGAGAACGGAATCCTTCGCGGGATCCGGCATGCGGTCGCCCGTGTAGCGCACGAGCGTGCCCGCTGTAGTGGTACCGCACGGGATGGCGGCACCCCTGAAACCGCGCAGCGCGAGTGAGTCGCTGCTCCAGGCAATCACGTCGACGCGTGTGGCCCGCCGAACTTCTGCCGACAGGATGGTCGACGCGGACCGCACCGCCTCGGCCGAAGCCGCCTCGTCGGCTGCCAGTCGGGCGAGGCGCATCTGTGTCATCAGGATACCCGCCATCACGGCCATGAGTATCGATGTCAGCGTCATCACTGCTACCGCCTCAGCCAGTGTCGAGCCAGCACGCAGGCATGGCCTCATGGCGTCACCTGGCGCGGTGCGAGGCATGGAAATCGAGCCGACGGATGCTGGCGCCGTCATTGACCCGGATCGTGAGCAGGATGTTCGTCGCCACGGAATCCCGGCCGATCGACCACTGCGCATCTGCCCGACCCACGCGTCGTGTCCCGGCGACGGGCGAGGTTTCGCTCATGAGGGAGTCGAGGAGGGCAGCGGCGGCATCGGTGCCCTCCTGAAGGGCACGCGCACCAATGAACGAGCGCTGTGCGACCGACGCTGCGCCGGTGAGCGCCAGCATCCCGATCGAGAGTATGGTCAGCGCGACGATCAGCTCGACCAGCCCGAAGCCGGCCGGGTGGCGATTCTGCGTCGCAGAAATCATGAGACCCGTGCTCTGCCGTAGGCGGAGATGGTGACGGTTCCCGTTACGGATCCGCTCGTCACATGTACGACCGCACTGGTCATGCGGCCGATACCGAGCGCGTCGTAGCGCAGATTGAGCAGCGGTCGGCTCGCCGTAAGTGCCACGCGATGACGCGCCGTGATGTGCTGGACGTCACCCACGCGTACACCGCTGCCGTGCTCGATCCATGCTGTACCGGCACCGACATCGACCACGAGCGTGGCGCCGCCTGTCATGATCGCGGTCGAGCGCGTCATGGCGACCAGGGCGGCGATGTCGCTGCGGGCGGCACGCACCGCCAGGACACTGCGCGCATGCCGCACGGGAGCGACGGTGATAGCGAGAAGCAGCGTGCTCAGCATCAGCACGAGCAGGACTTCGATGAGGGTGTATCCGCGTCTGTTCATGGCAGACACGATGACACTGGGAGCGGGGCGGTTACATGGCGGGCTGGGACGAGTTTCTATTCCAGCCCGTACTCGCGGATCTTGTACAGTAGTGCGCGTGATGAAAGCTCGAGCAGCTCGGCAGCGCGTGTCTTGTTGCCACCCGTGCGTTCCAGGGCCTGCCGGATGAGGCGGCGCTCGAGAGCGGCGCCGTGCTTCTTCACGGAGAGCTCGTCGTGGCCGAGCTCCGGGCCATCCGCAGTGGGCAGCGGGTTAGTGACCTGTTCGGGCAGATCGGCGGCTGTGATGTTCGGTCCGTCGGAGAGCACCATCGCACGCTCGATCGTGTTCTCCAGCTCGCGGACGTTGCCCGGCCAGCTGTAAGCCAGCAGCAGTCGCATGGCGTCGGCCTCAATGGTTTTCTTGTCGAGACGAAGCTTGCGATTGTTGTTGTCGATGAAGTGCCGCACGAGGAGAGTAATCTCATCGCGTCGCTGACGCAGAGGCACCAGGTGGATCGGCACCACGGCCATGCGATAGTAAAGATCCTGGCGGAAGTTGCCGGCCTTGATCTCCTCCTCGAGATCCTTGTTGGTGGCGGCGACCAGGCGCACATCGACCTGGCGGGTGCGCGTATCTCCGAGCCGGCGGATCTCGGACTCCTGCAGCACGCGCAGCAGCTTCACCTGCAGCGTGGACGGCATCTCACCGATCTCATCCAGGAACAGCGTACCGCCCGACGCGACCTCGAAGAGTCCGGGCTTGTCACGGTCGGCGCCGGTGAACGCACCCCGCGCGTAACCGAACAGCTCCGATTCCAGGAGGTTCTCCGGAATCGCACCGCAGTTGACCGGCACGAAGGCAGCGTCCGCCCGATGGCTCTCGCCGTGGATCAGTCGTGCGACGAGCTCCTTGCCGGTGCCGCTTTCACCGGTAATGAGTACTGACGATGGATGCTTCGCGACCTTCGCCGCGACTTCGAGCGCCTTGGTCATCGCCGGCGACTTCGCGATGATCTCGCGGTAGCGGCGCTGAATGCTGACTTCCTCGCGCAGACGCGAGACTTCCTGGCGCAACGCCTCGCGCTCCTCCGCCTTCTTCAGGACGAGGATGAGCTGATCGGGGCTGAACGGCTTCGGCAGGTAATCGTACGCGCCACTCTTCATCGCCTGGATGGCGAGCTCGGTGCCGCCGTAGGCCGTCATCATGATGACCATGCCGGTACCGCCTCCGGCACGGTACTTCTCGAGAAACTCGAGGCCGCCCAGGCGCGGCATGCGCAGGTCGCAGAGAATGATGTCCGGCTGCAGCTCCAGTGCGCGCGCGAGGCCCTCCTCGCCGTCGCTCGCCGCCTGCACTTCGTAGCCCTCTTCGGCCAGGATCAGTGAGACGGTCTGACGCAGACCCGGCTCGTCGTCGATGATCAGCACGGTCATGTCGATATCACCTCGGCCGTTTCGGCCGGCAGCAGCACACGGAACACGGCACCGCCCTCAGCGGCGTTGTCCGCGTGAATTACTCCGCCCATCCCCTCGATGAGGCGGGCGCAGACAGCGAGGCCAAGGCCGGTTCCCTTCCCCGGCTCCTTGGTCGTAACGAACGGCTCGAAGATCTGGTCGATCAGCTCGGGCGGCAGACCGGGCCCGTTGTCACGCACGATCAGCTCTATGATCTCGCCCGATTCGGAGTCGGGGTCGCGCGAGGGCCACCGTACCATCGCGGCCAGTCGCCGCCGGTGCGAATAGTCGATGCCGGGTGGATCACCAGCCCGGCGGGCCGGCGTATGCGGTGGCGGCGCCTCCACCTCGCGACGCATGGTCGTGATCTCGATGAACGGATCGCGCGTCTCCTCGAGCTCCTGTGCCGCGTTCATCAGCAGGTTCACGAGCACCTGCTGCAGCTGGTACGGATCGCCGCGCACGACGAGCTCCGTATCGCTCAACGCGAGCGTGAGCTGGATCTGTGTGAAATGGCCCTGCGTGCGGACCAGCTCCACGGTGTCGCGAACTACGTCGTTCACGTCCGTCGGCTGCGCGACGGCCTCGCGCGGCCGCGCGAAGTCGAGCAATCCCCGCACGATCCGGTCGATCCGGTGCGCCTCCCGCTCCGCCGCCTGCACCAGCTCGAGGCGCGATCCCTCCTGGTGCCGGCCGAGGAGGGAGAGGTACCCGAGAATCGCGCCGAGCGGATTGCCCACCTCGTGCGCTACACCCGCGCCCAGACGGCCGACCGACGCCATCTTCTCGGCATGGATCATGGCGTCGCGCGCTTCAGTCAGCAGCCGGTTGGTTTCGTTCAGCGAGCGAATGTTCTCCGTCAGCTTCTTCTGATCCGCGATCAGCCGCTCCGCCATCGAATTGACCGCGGCCGACACGCGTGCGAGCTCCTCGGTTGAGCCGCCCTCGATGCGGGTGTCCAGCTCGCCGGCCGATATCGACTCGGCGCCGTGGACCAGCGCAGACAGCGGATCGAGCACGCGGCGCCGCAGCAGCTGTGTGCCGAACCAGGAGAAGATCGCGATGTCTGCGACGAGCAGCGTCACGACGTAGCCTACGGCATAGCCCGTCGAGAGACGAGGCGCGAGCAGCAGCACCCCGACGACCGCAACGAACAACGCGCCCGCGAATACCACAGCGAACGCTCCGATCAGCTCCCGTCGCAGTGTGGGAAGATCAGCCATTCGCGGGCAAGTTTATGTTTGTGAGGAAAGAACTGCAATGGAGCCGTACACCACCTACATGCCGGTGCACGCCACGATACCCGTTACGGTGGCCGGCGGCGCGGACGCCAGCGGTGCGTTGTTTACCGCAATCCCGCACTGTGCTCCGATGACCGAGATATGGGTGGCGATGCCGGCCCAGCCATCGGGCGCAGCGTAGGTCACCGACAGCTGCACTCCCGGACTGGCGTTGTAGTTCGACAGGTAAACCGCCGTAGGAGCGTAGTTGTTGTACGAGGAATAATAGAGCTCCTGCTGCGCGGCGGCGTTCTTCAGGTCCGCCTGCATGGAGGCCTGGATTCCACGATCCTTGACGCCCCAGAAAAGCGACACCGCGATCATTGCGAGTATCCCGATGATCACGATAACGATCATCAACTCGATCAACGTGAAGCCTTCCCGCCTCGGAAGCACTCGCATAATCGTCAGTTCGTTGAAATCGAAGGGGGCGGCGGCAACCGGCCGCCGCCCCTTCAACCAGGTGAGCCGTCCTACTCGCCCGTACAGGCGACGATGCCTGGGGTCACGAGATTCAGGCCCGACGGTGTTGCCGTCGGCGTACCAATGTAGATACCGCAGAACTGTGTCGAGCCGAGCGCGGCGTGGCTGGCCACTGCGGCCCAGCCCGTCACGGTGTTGCCGCTGACGGCGACCGTCACACCATTGGACATGGTGAACTCCGGCAGCTGACCGATCGAAGCGGCGTACGAATAGCCGCTGGCCGGGCTCGAGTAGTAGATCTCCTGCTGATTGTTCAGGTTGCGGAGATCGGACATCATGGCCTTGAAGTAGGCCTTCTCACGCGTCTTGCCGAACTTCGGAATCGCGATCGCGGCAAGAATGCCGATGATGACGATCACGATCAGCAGCTCGATCAGCGTGAAACCTGCACGTCTCTTCTGCATGCGGTGCTCCTTGTGGGTGTAGTTGTCGACTGGACCTGGCAGGGTCGGGACCGTGTCAGAGCAATAGCCGGTCCAATCGTAGCATTGCCACCAAACCCTTTCTCCCCCAACGCCTCATGATCCCTCGGGCGCCACCGGGGGTGCCGCGCCGGGAGGCGCTCCAGTTGCATTTTGCAACGGGTTGGCGTTTTGCACCGGCGGCATGAAGTGGATCCAGTGGCCGAGCGGATCACACTCGGGAGTGCCGGCCGCGGCGAAACCTTCTTCGAGCCCGGTGCTCCCGTCCGGGGGCAGCTCATAGCAGCCTGTCGCCAGCGCCTGCCGTGCACGATCGATCGTCGCCAGGCTGGCCGAATCGCCTGCAGCGACAATGCGCGCGGTGTCCAGTGCGGCGGCAGCGGCCACATCATCGCCCATGTAGGCGAGGGTGCGCGCGAGGAACCCCCAGAGTCGCCATTGGGGCTGCGGTGCGGAGCCGATCGCAGTGCGCCACGCGCCGACGGCGCGATTGTAGTCACCCATGCCCCGGTAAGCGTTTGCCCGCAGGGGCATCGTCGCGAACGGCGGTGCCCCGCGCGTTTCGGCCCGGGCGAGCGCCTGCAGCGCCTCCTCGTAGCGGCCGGCGGCGACATACGCGTAGGCGAGAACGGTTTCCGTCTCGTGCGAGAAGGAGGATTCCTCGACGGCGCGTTCCATCATGGGCAGACCGACGCGGTAGTTGCCGCCGCGCATGAGGAAGCTCGCATAATCCGCGAGGAAGTGACCGTCGCGGGGATAGATCCGGTAGGCGAGCTCGTAGTGCTCCCGTGCGCGCTGGATGTCACCGGCCGCGGCAAAGAGAGACGCCTGGACCCATTGGGCGCGATAAGACTCGGGCGAGTCGCGATAGAGAGCGTCCCATACTGCGGGCGTGCTCTTCCAGTCGGGATTCCGTATCCATGTGCGCACGGCGCCCGCGCCAACAACCAGCACGAGGAGGACCGGAACGAGGCGCCGCATCGAAGGAGATGCGTGCGGCCCGGCGCGATGCCACGCGAAGGCGATCAGAGCGCTGACCGCGAGCGACGGCATATACAGGGTGCGCTCGGCGACAAGCACGCCGATCGGGAAGAACAGGTTCGATACCGTGATGATGCCGAGCAGAAACCAGGCGGGCGCAAAGCCGACTGCGGGCAGCCAGGGCGTCAGCAGCGCGAGGAGCGTGATGATGACGAGGAGCACGGCGCCCAGGACGACCATGGGGCGCACGGTTTCGACGGGCAGGATCATCGCGGGGGAATAATCCGACGCGAGATCCATCGGCAGGAACAGCAGGCGGAGAAATTCGGGAAATGCGCGGAGCGCATTGAGTACGCGGAATTCCTCGCGCAGATACGGGAGCGCGGGCGCTGCATCGACACCGGTGAGCGTACCGCCCATGACATCGAAGCGCACGAGCAGATACGCCGCGAGGGTCGCCGATAGCAGCACGATGGGCATGAGCATGGCATCCGCATAGTCCACCAGGCTGCGCAGCGATGGGCGCACCCGCCGCTGTGCGAAGTCGACAATGACGAGGAGTCCCGGCAGAACCACCGTACTCTCCTTCGTCGCGAGGCCGGCCAGGAAGAGCGCCACGAGCGCGATCCGTCGCGGCCAGGAGACGCTCATTCCGGGAGCGCGCCCGGAATGGACGAGGCACGCACCGAATACCGCGATCGCGCCGACTATCTCGGCCTGGCCGACGATATTCGCGACGGCCTCGGTGTGGACCGGGTGCACGGCGAATACGAGTGCTCCGGCAAACGCGGGGAGCGCGGCGGTGAAGCGTTCCAGCAGCTTGAAGACGAGGACCGTGGCCACGGCGTGGAGTCCGATGTTCACCGTGTGAAAGACCCAGGGCGCGCCATCGCCGATCGCCCACTGGACGGCGAACAGGAAGATAGTGAGCGGCCTCCACAGTCCGAGCTCGGGGCCGTAGAAGGTCCAGTAGGGCGTGAGCCAGATACTGCGCAGATCAGTAAGGTCGTGCACGCGTGAGTTCATCTCGACGATGAACGTGTCGTCGAGCGCGAACCCGTTCCACGCCGAGTTGATGTAGACGGCAATCGCGACGGCGGCCGCGAACAGTGCGAGCGTCCCGGACGATATCCGCTCCAGCTTCAAGATCCGCTCTCGGGGTTCCGGGTCGGCGGCGGCGTGGCTGCGTCGAGCATCATCAGAAGCAACGAGTCCTGCGGGTGCCATTTCAGTCCTTCCGTGATCTGTGCGCGAGCGGCGGCGGTGTCACCGCCATCGAGCAGGGTTCCGGCGTGGAAACGTCTTACGACGAGGTCATCGGGTACGTGCGCGAGGCCGAACTCCGCGAGCTGCCGCGACCAGTCCGGGCGTCCGTTGGCAGCGGCATAGATGACGGCTTCGCGCAGCAGGCGCGGGCGGTACGGCCAGAGCCGGATCGCTTCCGTGTGCAGACGCATCGCCGTATCGGGTGAGCCGTGACTCGCCGCGAGCCTGGCGGCGTGCCAGACGCCGCGAAAGGCGTCCGGGCGGTCCTGGAGCAGCGCGAAGAACACGGTGTTGGTGTTGCGCCAGTCCGGGATACGAATGAGGGTGCGCGCGGTCAGGAGGCCGAGCGTCAACCCGATCACGGCGGCAGTCGCGACCCGGCGAACGGGCCGGGCTGGCGTGAAGCCGCCGTACATCCGGATCGCCGCCGCGGCAATGCCCATGGACAGGGCGATCGATGGCAGATACAGCGTGCGTTCGGCGATGAGCACGCCGATCGGAATGAGCAGATTGGATGCCGGCAGCAAGGCAACCGGGAACCAGAGCAGCGCGGCGGCCGCGAGCGGGTCACGCCGGCGCCACGCCGCCATCCCGCCGCCGATGCAGAGGGTGATCAGCCCGGCGCCGAGAAGCGCGGCCGCATTGAGCTGCGTGGCGGGCAGCATGATGCGCGGGCCGTAGTCGGCCAGCAGAACGCGCGGATAGAAGAGCAGCCTCGCGTACTGCGGCCATGCCTGGAGCGCCGTGTAGATGCGGTGCAGCGGTGAGTCGAGCACCTCCAGGCTGGGATCGAGGTCCCCCGGCGTCATCGCACCCAGCACGACGTGCCTTGTGCCGAAGTACAGCGCCAGGACTGCGGCGAGCCCGAGCAGAGAGGGGAGACGCACCCGGAGCCATGCACGGACGCGACCCGGACGCAGACGCCGGGTGCCTGCATCCGTGAGCACGAGAAGAGCAGGCAGCATCACCGCGCTCTCCTTCGACAGCAATGCGAGCGCGAACAGCGTCAGCAGGAGTGTCAGCGCGGCCGCGGTGCGCAGGGTACGCGCTGGGAGCGTGAACAGCAGCGCCGCGGCCAGCGTGAATGCGGCTGCCATCAGCTCGGCGCGGCCGACGATATTGGCTACGGCTTCCACGTGTACCGGGTGGACGGCGAACACCGCGGCCGCCACAAGTGCCGCGGCAGGTGGGACCCGAAAGGCGCGCAGCAGCAGCAGGACCAGCACGCTCACTACCCCGTGCCACATCATGTTGACCGCGTGCGACCACCCCGGCGTCCCGTCCGAGATCTTCCAGTCGAGCGCGTAGGACAACGTGGTTGCGGGACGGTAGAGCACGCTCGCCGTGTCCTGCCAGTAGCCGCCCGTCAGGATCGCGGGCACATCGAATGTACGAACACGCTCATCGAGCGCGACGATGGGAAGATCATCGTACGCGAAGTCATTGCTGACGGCCGGCAGGTAGGCGGCGACAGCCAGACTGAATACGAGCAGCGCATGCAGCAGGCGGTCCCCGGGGAGCGGCCGCAGCCAGGCAGACCGGCCGTCGGCCGGTGCTCCTGTCGTCACTCACCCTCCAGATAGAACACGAAGATGCTGCGGCCGACAACCCGATAAGGTTCGATGTCACGGAAGCGCGCGAACGGATCGTCCGGCAGATAATTGCCGGCCAGGTTCGTTGCCGAGATGGCGACCCAGCGCGGCAGTGTATCGCCGGGGGGCAGGGGCAGCGGCGCCAGCGGCGCGAAGCTCGGGAGTGCGACGTAGTTGATGCCGTAGCCTGCGGGCGGCGCCGACCCGAAGTAACTCAGCAGCACAGCCGGAATGTTCTCCTCCTGCATGAACTCGCGCAGCGCGATAAGTCCCTGGCCCCAGTCGAGACTGGAGTCCACGAGGGTTTCGTAGCTGTACTCGACCGGACCCGTGTACTCGCTCAGGTAGGAGATGAAGTACGGGTAGAAACGCAGCGGTGAAATGATGTGCCACGCGAGTGCGACGGCGATGGCCACACGGAGCCAGGTCCGGCGCATGTTCCACAGACGCACCACGCCGGCCGCGATGAGAACGCACGCGAACGGGAGCAGCGGCAGTGCATGGCGGAACCCGATGTTCAGATCGGCGGCCATGACGAAGCCGAGGAGGACGAGGCCACCCACGACAGGAACGCGTGCGGGAGACGCCGCGAGCGCGCGCCAGCCGGCGCGTACCGGCTCCAGTGCGAGGCCGACCAGGCTCAGGAACAGCAGCACGTGGAGCCCCAGGGATGTCTTCAGGAAGAACGCCACGGGGAAGAAGTACCACCAGCCCTGCTCGCTGTAGTCACCGAGCAGGACGGCCGGAGCGCCATGGCCGTCGTTGGCGTGTTTGATGTTGAAATCCAGACCGAACCAGAACTCGCTCAGCGTGAAGTCCCCCAGGTAGATGCCCACCAGGACGAGGTACGCGGCGATAACGAACACCGGGATGCCGGCAATGATCCGTCGCGGCCATTCAGGGTCCGGCCAGCGCCGAACACCTTCGAGCAGGATGAGCAGAAGCGCGATCGGACCCATGACGATCGCGCTGAACTTCACACCGAGTGCGAGCCCCGTAGCGGCACCGGCGAGCGCTACGCGTCCGATGCGCGGGTCCCGTGCAGCCGCGTCGCCCGCCCAGGTAGCCGCGAGCAGGATCAGAGCCAGCGGCACGTCGTTATAGGAGATGCCGGAATGAGCCAGCACGTCGGGCACGAACGCGACGAGCGCCGCGGCGACGACACCCGCGCTGCGACCGTACGCGGACCGTGTGAACGCGAACGTGGTGAGGATCAGCAGGACACCGAGCGCGACTCCGACCAGCCTGGCGATGAAGGCAATACGCTCGGGATCGTTGCCCGATCCGAAGTAGAACGCGTTCGCGTACTGGTAGCGTCCGGGGTAGCTCCAGTCGACGACATCCTCCCTCGGATAATTGGGACTGTCCAGGTAAACGGGCAGCCCATACAGATATTGGAGGAACGGCGGATGGTCGAGCACGAGATCGAATTCGCCCGTTACGTAACCGCGCGCCCCCGCCGACGGCAGCAGCACTTCATCGAACGTGGTCGACGTATGGCGGATGGCCGTCCCGGCCACACCGGCGAAAACGGCCACGATCAGGACGAGCAGGATACGGTGTCGCATCATCGCGAAATTCATCCCGGCTTCGGGTGCGGGTGGTGCTGGCGCAGTCACCGGGTACCGGCTGTGTCGTGCACGGTACCGAGAACGTCGGTCTGCCAGCGCTGTCGGGACTCGCGGTACGCGCGCTGGATCCGGTACAGCTCCATCAGGGCGGCCACGCCGTCACGCATTTTGACCTTCGACCCCGGCACTTCGGTCCATTCGGGGAGCGGCATCTCATTGATGCGGGACTGGGGATCGACGCGGCCACCGTCCTGCGTGGCGAGGAGGCGTGCGAGCAGCTCGACATCGAAGAGCCAGCGGCTCTCGAAGCGTGTAGCGAATATGCTGCACGTGCGCTCGTTGACACGCAGCAGCTTAGCGCCGCACTGCGTGTCGTAGACAGGGAGCCGGAGTGCCGCCGCGGCACAGGTGGCGAGGACGCGGCCGAGATAGTGGCGATAGGCACTGCGACGGATGCGTGAGCCGAGCAGCTGGACCCTGGATCCCATGACCATGTCCAGGGCGGGCTGTCGGCGCAGCATGCTCATCAGCATGGGGATCGCCTCCAGGGGCGCTGCCAGATCGGCATCCCAGTATCCCGCCAACGCGGGACGGCGCGCGCATGCGCGCAGCATGCCCTGGCGCACTGCTTCCGCCTTGCCGGAATTGTGTTCGAGCGCGTGCACCTGGATCTGCGGGCACGAAGCCGCGAGATCATGGAGCACTTCGGCAGTCGCGTCGGTGCTCCCGTCATCGACCAGCAGCATCTCCACATCCGGAGTGGTCTCCAGGAAGCTGCGGAACGTCGCGGGTCGCAGCCGCGCCGCTTCGTTGTAGCACGGCACAACGATGATGGCTTCCGGCGGCGTCATGGTGATCCGCCGTTCGTCCGGCGCAGCAGCGCCATGAGGCTCACACCGTGCCTGTAGGCGGGGCGCTGCGATGTCAGGGCGTCCTGCAGTCGCCCGGCCTCCCCGAAGAAGACGCGCCGGAGCAGGTCGTTCGCCATCGCCGGCGGTAGTGAGAGGTCGGTTCCTTCGCCGCCGGCAGAGCGCCTGAGGCGCGCCGTGATCCAGCGTACGCCGCGGACGAGCGGATAGAGCCGGCTGTTGAAATGCGAGACGAGAGCCGGGCTCACCGGCAGGTCTCGCCATGCATGGGCGAGCATGTCGGTGTCGTAACGCCTGTAGTGTCCCAGCGCCACGTCATGTGGGCTCCACAGCTCCATCCCCGCGGGTACTGTCACGAGGAGGAACGCGCCTGGCTTCATCGGTCCAATCACGTCCGAGAGCAGCGCATGGTCGTCCGGCACGTGCTCGATGACATCGGTGAGCAGGACGGCATCCGCAACGCTCAGGTCGTCGCGTGCGTCGGCGGCTCCGCCCACGTGGAACGCCGCGCCCTGGTGAGCCGAGCGGGCGAACGCTATGGCATCAGGCGAGGGATCATAGCCGACGCAACGGTACCCGGACTGAAACGCAGTCGCATTGGCACCCACGCCGCAGCCGATGTCGACGACGGTCCTGGTGCCGTCGGGCGGCAGGACGCGCTCGATGACGGCACGCAGGATGCCGCGCCGGGCCGCGAACCACCAGTGTCGCTGCTCGACCTCCGCGTGTACGCGAAATACATCAGCGTCCATTACGATCCCTCATCGGATAGTGTGGTGTCCGGCGGATCGACGCCGACCGCCGGCTGCACGGTTCCGAACATGTGGGACGTGCCTGCGTCACTGAGCTCGAGGCGGAACTGGCCGCCGGCCGCAGCGGCGCCTGGTGGTATGTCCAGCACGAGGTGCTCGCGCGGCAGCTCGCCGAGAATTCCCTGCGGCGGATAATACTGCGAAAGTACGAGGAAGCGCGTATCCGTCGCGTTTGCGTAGCGCACTACGTTGTCGAACGATGCGTGCGGCAGCACGCGCCAGTCCCGCCGAGCATACAGCGCAATGGCCGGGTGCCAGCTCATCACCGGCTCGTGTTCCGGCACGATGTCGCGCAGCGCCTCACCCATGCGGCGGTTCGCGCTGCCCACGAGATGATGAGGCGATCCGAGGCTCAGCCCGAGGTACACCCAGCGCGCCTCCGTCGCCAGGAGAACGAAGGCAAGAATGGCAGCCGTGGCCGTCGCCACGAATCCGCGCCGTAATGACCCGTCCCGGATGCGATCATCCACGAATGCGCCGAACATGGTCACGCCGCGCGCGGCATAGAACGCGGCCAGCGGCACGATGAAGAGCTGCGTGCGGGGATCAGCAGCGACAATGCGGGCGATCGCGACGCTCGTGAGCACGAGCGGCACCGCTACCACGAGCTCATCGCGCCAGGCGCGCCTCATACCGAACAGCCCGACGCCGATGAATGGCCACAGGTACCATGGAATGGCGGTGGTGAGAGCGCGGACATAGAGCGTCCACCGCCCGGGCAACGTGTCGTTCTGCGCGGCCGCCGGTGATGCAGCATCGGCCACCGGCGCGGGACTCCCGGCCCGCGGCGCCGTGGGTTCGACGGCTGCATTCCGCGCTTGCGTCGCCGCAGCGTCCTCGTCAGGTATTCCCCAGTAGGAGCTCGCCAGATGTGTGGCGGAGGCGTCGAGCGCATAGAGGGAATACATGTAGGAGCGCTGGCCTTCTTCCCACAGCATGCGTTCTATGCCGGTGGCTGCGCTGCCCGGCGGCGGACTTTCTGCCGCGGTGGCGGCGTCCGTCGCGCGGCGCGGCACGACGACCTCCACGCCGCGACCGGTGATCGTCCAGCGACCCATGGCATCGTGCAGATAAAGCCAGTAGGGCGCCGCGGTCACAGCGAACGCCAGAGCCAGCACGGCGACATTGAGCATGGCACGAGGGGTACGCAGCCACAGCGCACGTGCGGTGAGCAGCAGGCCGAGCATGCCGAACGGCAGGATGGCCTCGGAGCGCGCCAGGTACGCGAGTGCGAGTGCGAGACCGGCCGCGGCCCAGTCGGCTGTGCGCTGCTCGCGCCAGCCCCGCAGGGCGAGCGCGATACCTGCGAACAGAAAGACGTGGAGCAGCGGCTCGGCTCCGACCCAGAGGTCCCAGCCGATCCAGTAGGGCGCGGCGAACGGTGCGAGCGCCGGCATCACCGCGACGAAAACGCAGGCGAGCCATGCAGTGCGTCGGTCGGTCAGACGGTTGAAGATCGACCAGCAGGGCCACACGAGCAGGCCGGCAGCGACCGCCGCCACGAGTCTGCCCGCGCGAATGGGATCGCCGATCAGCTCGGCGACGGCGCCGGCGAGGATAGGGAAAAGCGGTGACAGCGTGACGTGGCGCAGCCCGGTGAGTGAGTAACCCTGCCCGTCGAAGAGGCTTCGGGCGAGCAGCAGGTACCAGCCTTCATCGAACGCGACGTAGTCGCCGCGTCCGAGAAAGATCACCAGACGCAGCGCGATCGCTGCGAGCGTGAGCCAGAGGACGGGGCGCCCTGATAGAACGGCGCGCCACCGGCTGTGCGCAGCGGGCATGGCCTCGACAGGTGCCGGAGCGGTGTCGACCGGGATCATCCGCACACCGCCGATCGCGGCAGTTCCGCCGGCCGTTCCGGGACACGCACCGGCACGGGCTCCGCCCCGAACCAGCACCGCACCGCTGCGGGTGTCGCCCGTCGGCGACGAAGGAGATCGCGGCGCTCGCGCAGCGCGCCAGGCAGGGCTCGCGCGAGGTCGGCGAAGGCGCGCAGCACACGCGGATCGCGCAATACCGCGTGACCGAGTCGGGCCACCTCCCACGCTGCGACATATGGCAACGCACGAACGATGTCGCCGACGCGGTCGTTACGGATCATGAGCAGATAGTGGTTCTTCCAGGAATGGCGTCGGGCCGTGATGTGCATCCGGCGCCACGCCTGGCCATCGAGCGGCGCGGTGCGTACGTGATGGGCCACCGCGGCGGGCACGTAGCGCACATCCCATCCCAGCAGCCGGGCGCGCCAGCAGAGGTCGATGTCTTCCTTGTACGCGAAGAACGATTCGGCGAAGAACTCGCCGTGCGGCGCAACGTCGTCCAGCATCGAGCGGCGCAGGAACAGCGCGGCACCGCACGCACTGAAGATGGCGGCCTCGCGGTCATACCGCGCAGCGTCCGGCTCACCCTGGGCGCGGTCGACGACCATGCGGGAGCGCCGAATGGTGTGGCCGGCGGAATCGATCGTCCCGCCGGCCGGAGTATACCCCGCGATGAAGTCCTCGGGCGCGATGCGGTACAGCTTGCCCTGCGCGGCACCAATGGTGTCATCATGGTCGAGACGGTCGCGCAGCATCTCGATGCAGTCCGGAGCCAGGAGCACGTCGGGATTCATGACGAGAGCGTACCGGCCGTCGACATGACGGAGCCCGGCGTTTGCTCCGCCTGCGTAACCGCAGTTGGAGTCCAGCGCGATGACCTCGACGTCCGGGTGCGCGGATCTCAGGTATTCACGGGACGCGTCGGTGCTGGCGTTGTCGACGACGACAATGCGGACGGGCACCGTTGTACGCTTCAGTGCCGCGAGCGCTGCCGGCAGGTACGCGCACCCGTTCCAGTTGACGATCACGACGTCCACGTCGGGATCACGGTACAGACCTGCATCAGGTTCGGTCGCGCGGGATCTGTCCCTCACGGCGATGGGGAGCGAAGGCCCGGCGATCCTGTCGCGGCCCGCGCTCCGGAAATGCGGAACCGGCCCATGTGCGACCTCACGCGCCATGCGGCGGACGACCTCGCGCGTGTCGGCCAGGCTCGTCACGCCGTTACCGTGCGGCCGGCCCAGCAGATTGCGCACGCGAAGGAGTCCGTCCTTGAGCGCGAGATCGGCGCGAATGATCGGAGTCACGCGGTGCGCGAGCCGTCCGAGGCGGTGGCGTGCGAGGAAGCGATAGAACGCGCGATAAAACTGGAAGACCCGCGTCTCGGTATTCCAGCCGGCAAAGCTCGCCCCGCCGGCGTGGCGGAACCGCGCCGCAGGAAGAACCGTGAGCGGCACCCCCGCGTTACGGGCGCGGTAACACCAGTCTACATCCTCCCACCAGACGAAATAGCCGTCATCCATCAGCCCGACAGTGCGCAGCGCAGCCGCGTTCATCATGAGCGCGGCACCGGGCAGCTGGTCCACCCGGACCGGGCGATCGCCGCGCAGGTCATGCTCGAATATCGCGCGGCGCAACCACCCGATGCGGCGGGTGACAGGGCCGAGGACCGTCCAGAACAGCAGCACCTGCGCGAACGTGGGAAAGCGACGATACATGTGGGGCTGCGGCTGGCCGTCGTCTCCCATGAGCAGCGGCGCTGCAGCCGCCGGAGCGTCGTGGTCCAGGAACGCGGTGAGCTCATCGAGCGCGGCAGCGTTCACCTCGACATCCGGATTGAGCACGAGCACGAATTCGGCAGACGAATCCTGCACGGCCAGATTGTTGCCCCCCGCGAATCCGAGATTTCTGCCGGCGCGGATGAGCTTCACGTCCGGAAACGACCGCTCGACCATGTCGGCACTGCCGTCGCTCGAGTCGTTGTCGACGACGACAACCTCGATATGACGATCGCACCGCTGCAGCGCAGTCAGGCAACGCGCGAGCTCCGCGCGCGTATTCCAGCTGACGATACTCACCAGCAGACGGCCGCTCATGACGCCCTCCCGCCGACCGGCGCCGCAGTGCCGAACGGCGGCGAGAGCAGGCGGCGCAGATCCGTATCCGTGATAGCGCCCCGGGACCGGACGTCGCGCCGGCGGCGCATTGCGGCGGGTGCATGCCGCACGAACCCGGTCAAAGCCTGGGCGGCGATGCGCACGGGGTGGCGTCGTCGTATGACGTAGACGAACGGCCAGCCGAGCATCACGGCGCCCCACAGAGCGACAGTGCGCGGCGGCATGTACTGGAAGAACAGCAGGAGCGAGTTGCGCAGCAGCAAGCGCAGCTTGGTATCGGCGATGCGGCGCGCGGTGGCCGATACCATGTGGTAAACCACGGCATCCGGGACGTAGAGACACGAGTAGCCGGCGTACTGCGCACGCAGGCCCAGATCGACGTCTTCGAGATAGGACACGAAGCTCTCATCGAACAGGCCGATGTCATCGAGCATGTCGCGCCGGTACGCAGCCGCCGCGGCACACGCGGAGAGGACGGACCGCGGTGAATCGAAAGGCGGGCCGTCCGGCTGACCGTGACCGATCTGATAGGCGAGCGGCCCCAGCATGTCACCTGCGGAATCGACCAGCGAGCGTTCGTAGAAATTGAGGACGCGCGAGGCGAAGAAACCCGCCTCCGGATGCTCCTCCACGGCACGAACGAGCGCCGCCAGCCAGCCGGGATGTGCTTCGGTATCGTTGTTGAGCAGGACAATGGTGCTGCCGCGGGCTGCTCGGATACCCCCGTTGGCCGCTGCCGCGAAGCCACGGTTCTCGCCGAACGCCACCACCCGCACCGACTCGTGCTCCGCTGCCAGCCAGGGAATGGTGTCATCCGCGGAACCGTTGTCCACGACGATGATCTCGAAATCGCGGAACGTCTGCTGCCTGAGCGAGCAGAGACAGACCTCGAGCAGTTCGCGACCATTCCAGGTCGGGATGATCACACTCACCTGCGGCCGCGCCGCCGCGGAGTCACTCGCCACGGCTCGCATCATTGCGCTCACGGTAATGCCGAAGCAGAGGCTCCGGCAGACGACGGGCATCGGCGCCGAGGTAACGGATCTTGCGCATGCGATTCCAGTCACCGGGCTCGCGCAGCCGCCACGCGTTGATGTCCCACTCGATCCGCTTCAGCCACGAACGGTAGAACACGGACGACGTCGTCACACAACCGTGCGCGAAACGGCTCGCCTCGTTCACGAGCCAGTAACCGGGTTCCACTTCCTGCCAGAACGGATGCCACACGAAGTCACAGCCAGTGGTAATGGCGAACTCAACCAGCATCTCGATGCGGTGCGGCAGATACTCGTCATCATCATCCAGATGCGTGACGTAATCGCCGCTCGCCATGCGCAGTGCATGATTGAGTGGGGCGGTGCCCGCGACCATCCACCGCAGCTCCGGGTCCTGCGGATACCGGCCGCGCTCCTCTAGGTTGACGAAGCGGACGCGCGGGTCGCCGAAGGCTGCGACCTTCTCCTCCGTGTCATCGGTGCATGCATCACCGACGACGATGAGCTCGACGTTGCGGTACGTCTGGGCCAGCACCGAAGGGATCGCACGTGTAGTGAGCAGTCCGGCTCGGTTGTACGTCGGAATGCAGATGCTGACGAGAGGCTCCGCGGGCACAGGCGTGGCGGCCTTCCAGGTCTCGAACTCGGCGATCAGCGAATCGGGCACTTCGAGACTCGACTTGAACGCGTCCAGCTCTTCACGCCTGAGCAGGTCCCGCGTCTGATCGAGCAGCTCGTCGACCTGGCGCGTCAGCGTGCGCGAGCGCCGTCCCGTGATCGGCACGACCCAGCGGCTGAGGAATCGATGCAGGTGGCTGCGCAGCATCAGACGTCGCCCTGGTAGTAGCCGGGAACTCGCATACCGCCCAGGCACGCACGGACTTCGCCCGCACGCCGTACCGCATCCGCGAGAATACCGCAGATGATATGAATCTCCTGCAGCCCGACAGCACCGCCCGACGGCAGCATGAGCAACCGCTCGAGGAGCGCTTCCGTATTCGGCAGACCGGCGCCGGCGTCCGGATCCAGCGATCGGTACGGCTCCATGCGGTGGCAGCCCGGGTAGAAGTATCGGCGCGCATGCACGTTCTCGCGCCACAGCACCTCGAGCAGCTGGTCACGCGTCAGTCCGGCAGTCCCTGCCGACACGTCGACGACGACGTACTGATAATTCTGTCGCTCGGCCTCATCGAAACCATGAACAACGAGCCCTGGCACGTCGGCGAGGCATTCCCGGTAGAGGCGATGGTTGGACTGGTTGTGTTCGATCAGGTCGTCGAGATCGTCGAGCAGGGTCAGCCCCATTGCCGCCGAGATCTCGTTCATCTTGCCATTGGTGCCGACGTATACGACGTGATCATAGCCGGCGAATCCGAAATTCCGCATCAGGCGAAGCCGTCCGGCCAGGTCGTCATCATTCGTCGTGATGGCGCCGCCCTCGAATGTGTTGAAGAACTTGGTTGCGTGGAAGCTGAACACCTCGAGGTCACCGAAACTGCCAATGGCGCGACCGCCGAGCGTGACGGCGAACGCGTGCGCGGCGTCATACATCACACGCAGGTCGTGCCGCCGGGCGAGGTCCGCGAGCTCATCGACAGCGCAGGGCCGGCCCCACAGGTGCACGCCGATGATTCCGGTGGTGCGCGGGGTGATCAGCTCCTCGATGCGGTCGACGGCTATGTTGTGGGTCTCCGGGTCAATGTCGGCGAAAACCGGTGTGATCCGCTGCCACTGGAGCGAGTGTGCCGTCGCAACGAACGTCATGGACGGAACGATGACCTCCCCTTCGAGGCCGAGCGCGCGAATGCCTATTTCCAGTGCGACGGTTCCGTTGCACATGGCGATGCAGTGACGCACTCCGAGCAGCGACTCGATGCGCTGTTCGAGCTCGCGTACCAGCGGGCCATCGTTCGTGAGCCAGCGCCGATCCAGCGCACCGTTGATGCGTTCGAGCAGCCGCTCCCGGTTGCCCGTACTCGGCGCGCCCACGTGCAGCGGTTCGGCGAAGGCGCGCTCGCCGCCGAGCACGGCCAGCTCACGCGTACCCGTGATCATGCCGTACCCTCCACATAGAAGGAGTAACGGCGTCGCACTTCGGAACCGGGGTCGAGAGCTTCATCGTAGCCGCATTCACGGACATCGCTGAAGCCCGCCGCCAGCAGCGCCCGTATCAACTTGTCCGCGTCGTAGAGCATGCGGTGCTCGCCCGACTGGTATGCCGCGTAGTTGACGTAATCGACGAGGGCGTACGTTCCGGGCGTGTTGTGCGGGAACGCCTCACTGATGTCGATGAGATCGAAGAAGCATGCATCGTTCTCGACATAGGCGGTCGCGATGCGCCGGAAGTCAGGCAGTGCCGCCCGGAACACGCCGCCCGGTGCGAGTGCTCGGCGACAGTCACGAAGCAGCCGCAGGGCCTGTGGAAACTCCAGGTGCTCCAGGAGATGCGAGGAATAGATGAGCGAGCAGCTGCGCGCCGGCAGCTCGAGGCCGCGCCGCAGATCGTGCAGAACGAGGGCAGTGCCCGGGCCCGCCGCGTCTGCACGTTCGCGCGCGGCGTGACCCGCGCTCATGTCGACGTTCAGCCATCCGCTGCGGACATCATCGCCGCAACCGAGATGAACCTTCACGAGCGGATCGGCGAGACCGCGGGTGGCGCGTGCCAGCCTGCGGGCGGCACCCACGCCGCGGAGCGTGTGGCGCAGCTCAGCGCGCAGCACGGCGGCTGCGTGCCGCAGCGGTGATGGTCCTGCTGCCGGCGTGACTGACAGGGGCGCAGCCACCAGCGGGCGCTCGATCTGTGAATCAGCCACGCCCGCCCTCCGCGCGTGCAGCGTCTTCGAGCAGCAGCTCCGTCTGCCACTGGAGGCGCGGGCGCACCGCGCCCGTCCACTTGCCGAACCACGATCCCCGGTCATCCGGCATGTCAAGGACTTCGAACACGAGCAGATCATCGTGGCGCGACAGCACGACGCCCTGATCACGAACCACGTACAGCTGCACGCGATGCATGCCGTTGTTGAGCAGTCCGCCCGGGATCACGCATTCACTGCGAAAGAGTCCGGGCGGGAACGGGGCACCGTGCCATTCATCCGTGCGCGTGGGGAACGTGTTGAACAGCGGTGTGCCCTCCTCATTATAGACGACCACACTCAGGTTCAGCCTCGCACCCGGCTGCATGTTCCAGTACTCGAACTGCAGACTCAGGGGCGTATGTACGTCGAGCAGGTCACCCGCCGCGCCGTGTGCCGGGCGCACGACCGCGGAATGCAGCCGCACTGTGTCGGAGCCCGGTGCGGTGGCGCGATCGGGCCAGCGGCGCGAATCGTAGTGCGCAGTCACGCGGCCGAGATAGCGCGACACCACGTCCTGCACCGTGCCGTCAGCTACGAGCCGCCCATGATCCAGCCACAGGGCGCGGGTGCACAGCTTCTGCACTGCGGTGAGATTGTGGCTCACGAAAAGTACCGTGCGGCCTTCGCCCGCGACTGCATCCATGCGGTCGAGGCACTTGCGCTGGAACGCGGCATCGCCGACGGACAGGACCTCATCGATAATGAGTATCTCCGGCTCGATGTGCGCAGCGACGGCAAACGCCAGACGCATGTACATCCCGCTCGAATAGCGCTTGACCGGCGTGTCTAGGAACCGATCCAGCTCGGCAAACGCCACGATCTCGTCCAGGCGACGATCGATGTAGCGGCGGTCCATGCCCAGGATGGAGCCGTTCAGGTAGATGTTCTCGCGGCCGGTCAGCTCCGGATGAAAGCCCGTACCCACCTCCAGGAGCGAGCCGACGCGGCCGTGCACGTCGGCATATCCCGTTGTGGGGCGCGTGATGCGGGACAGGATCTTCAGGAGGGTGCTCTTCCCTGCGCCATTGAGTCCGATGATGCCGAGAACCTGGCCGTTCCGGACATCAAAGGACACGTCCTGAAGCGCCCAGAACGTACGGTCCGCCGCTCCGCCACCCGTACGGGATGAGCGGAGTGCCGAACGCGCGCCCCGGACAATGGCTTCACGCAGAGTGTCGTACGGCGCAGCCGTTGTGCCGAGCTGGTAGCGCTTCGAAAGTTCGTGGGCCGAAATCGCGATAGACATGATCTCGTCAGGCCACGTCAGCGAAGAGCTGCTCGGCACGGCGGAAATATGCGGTGCCGGTCACGAACAGGAGGACGGCCGCTGCGGTCGACACTCCAAGCACCGACCACGGTATGGTGCCGCCCAGCAGAATCGCGCGCAGGGTTTCGATTACACCCGTCATCGGGTTGAGCGCGGCGACGGTGTGGAAGCCGTCCGGCACGATGTCCAGCGGATAGATGACAGGCGAGAGAAAGAGACCGGTCTGGAGGACAAACGGTATTACATATCGTACATCGCGGTACTGGATATTCAGGGCTGTCGCCCATACGCCGATCGCCGTAGCGCCGATCACCATGACGATGAGCGGTAGTGGCAGCAGGAAGAGCTCCACACCGATTCCCATCGGATACCAGAACAGCACGGCACCGAGCAGAACGAGCAGGCCAATGCCGAGGTCGACGAGTCCGGCGAGTATGGGTGCGACCGGTATGATAAGCCGCGGGAAGTAGATTTTCGTGACCAGCTCCCGGTTCGTGAGCAGGCTGTCGCTCGAAGCTGCGACAACGGTTGCGAAATACGTCCACGGGACCAGGCCTGCGAGCGCCATAAGCGCGTATGGCACGTCTCCGGATGGGACTCGGGCCAGGTACCCGAAAATGACGGTGAAGATTGCCATCGACACGACGGGCTGAAGCACAGCCCACGCGGCGCCAAGAAGTGTCTGCGCATAGCGGACCCGGATGTCACGCCGCACCAGCTGCCACAGGAGAGCGCGATACTGCCAGAGCTCGCGTACGTCGGTAGTCGTCGGCCAGGGCCACCGAACGGC
Organism: Longimicrobiales bacterium; assembly: GCA_035461765.1. Classification (GTDB taxonomy): domain Bacteria; phylum Gemmatimonadota; class Gemmatimonadetes; order Longimicrobiales; family RSA9; genus SH-MAG3. The sequence continues at coordinate 83,829 of DATHUY010000077.1, read as the reverse complement.
GGGCACGATGCGGACTGCCGGAGCGGCGGGGGTCGTCTTCATGACACGGTCGCGCCGGCCTGAGTCCGGGCGCTCAGGCGACCGGCCTGAAATCCAGCCCAGCGCAGCAGCTCATAGGGCAGCAGCTGCGGCAGCCTGTGTACGTGCCCCTGCCTGATGAAGTATGAGATCTCCGACCACAGGAAGCGGGCGGACTCGCGGAGGCTGGCGCCACTGTCGATGCCGGAGCCGCCGAGGGCGAGGCCTACCTCGAAGCTGCGGGAATAGAGCCCCGCCAGCGAATAGCGGTGCGCATGCAGCGCCTCCGCCACGGGCTGGTATACGATGGAATAGCCGGCAGCAAGAACCTGGTGCGCCCAGAGCTGATCCTCGCTGAACCGCGCCGCTGCATCGAACGGGATCGCCTCCACCGCATCGCGGCGCACGGCGCTGAATGCATTGGAGAACAACACCCGGCCCGGTCGGGGGTGATGGCCGCCGGTCTGCGGCACGAAGCGCAACTCCCCGGCCGGGTAGTTCAGCGCCACGAAGAACATCTCCATCGACGTCGCATCACGCGGCACCTGGCGGCCGTAGACCCCCGCTACCTGAGGATCGGACAGGGAGTCTGCAAACTGCTCGGTCCAGTCCGGCGTACACGGCAGCACGTCCTGGGTGAGAAAGCAGATGATGTCGCCGCTCGTAAGCTGCACGCCCAGGTTGCGAGTCCGGCCATGGCCGAACGCATCGCGCGGTATCGCGTGAACCCGCAGTCCGGCGGTCACGGCGTGCGCCACGGTGTCATCGGTGGAGCCCGAATCGATGACGAGTACCTCCACGTCCATGCGGCACCGCACCTGCTCGAGGTGCCGGCACAGGTAGCCGAAAGCGTCGCCTCCGTTCAGCGTCGGGATCACGACAGAGATGCCGGAGCGCGCCATTCAGATCCTCCCGAACCCCGGTCCGCGGAGCACACTCAGGAAGAATGACGCGAACAGGATCTCCGCCCCCAGGAGCATGAACGTGAGCGCCAGCACGGCGGGTCGCACGGCGAACAGGATACCGCGCCCATCGGCGATCCAGTCGGCGAGTATGTACAGGTCGATGCAGAACCCGGCCGCGAACAGGAGTGCGCCGAGCGCGACACCGCGCTCCAGTGTGTAATGCAGGTGGAATCGTCGGATCCAGGGATCGGCGGGACCCGCGTCGTGCACGAGTGCGTACGTCTTCGAATAAATCCCGAGCAGTACCAGCTGAAGCCCGAGAAGCACGAGCGCTCCGCCGACGAACATGAAGTGGAAGTCGATGTTCTGACCCGCGATGCGTACCGGCCCCGGGAGAAGCACCAGCTCCAGGACGAGGCCGGCCAGCAGCAACAGGAGGCCGGGGACCAGAAACAGCTGCGTGGGGCTGAGCAGGAGCGACTGGCGCGCCACCCGCCAGCCATCACCGACACTGCGCCGCTGCACGCCCTCGGGACGCGGCTGGAACCGCACGGGCACCTCGACCGCACGGAGCTCGGCCCGCGCCGCCTCGATCAGCATCTCACTGGCAAACTCCATCCCGGTCGCGCCGAGCGCGAGGCGGGCACGCGCGTCACGCGTGATCGAGCGCAGGCCGCAGCGCACGTCAGATACATGGAAATGGAGAAATCGTCGTGAGAGGTACGTCTGCACGGGCTCCAGCACGTGGCGATGGACGCGACGCATGGCGCCGCGCTCGATCTCGCCGTTGCGGCGGGTGCCCAGCACCATCTCGTAACCGGCACGCAGCGGCTCCACGAAGCGGTGCAGCACATCCAGATCGTACGTCCCATCGCCATCGGCGATCACCAGAAGATCGCCGCGCGCTTCCTCCATGCCGCGCAGGCAAGCCGCGCCGTAGCCGCGTATCGACTGATGCACGACACGCGCGCCCGCGCGCGCGGCAGCCTCCGCCGAGCCGTCCGTCGATGCATTGTCGCACACCACGACCTCGCCTGCGTACCCGCAGCGCTGCAGCGCAGCGAGCGCAGCGCTCACCACCGCACCGATCGTGGCCGCCTCGTTGCGACACGGCACGATGATCGACACGTCCGGATCGCGCTCGTCTGCGTGCACCGGCGCAGGCATCAGCTCAGTCTGCATTCCGCTCCTCGCGCAGCAGTCGCGTTCTGTGGCGGGGCGCTGCATTCATGTCACAGTCCTCCCGCTACTGCCGCCGTAAGTGCATCCGACCAGGTCCTCACCGGCCCCACCAGCGCCGCCGTGGCGGACACATCCATTACGGAGTAACGCGGCCGCGTCGCCGGCAGATTTGCATCCGCGATGCTCGTCGGCTCCACGGTCGCTTCGACGCCAGCCGCGGCGAGCGCGGCGAGCGCGAAATCGTACCAGGTGGCGCCACCGGCGTTGTTCGCGTGATACACGCCGGACGGCGCCGAGCGCTCGAACAGTGTCAGCAGCGTCGCCGCCGCATCGGACACCCAGGTGGGCACGGAGAGCAGATCCGTGAACGCGCGCAGCGTCTCGCCTGCGCGGGCACGATCGAGCGCACGCGATCCGAAATTCGATCCGCCACGACCATACACCCAGCTGACACGTGCAACGATCCAGTCACCTGCCAGGCGCGCTGCGTCCTCCCCACCCAGCTTCGACCGGCCGTACACGCTCAACGGATTCCGCGCGGCGTCCGGCCTGTAGGGCTGCGCCGATTCACCATCGAACACGTAGTCCGTCGACACGTACATGAACCGCGCACCCGCCGCGGCGGCAGCGCGCGCAATGTTCTCCGTACCATCGACGTTCACCCGGAAGGCATCGTCCGGTGACGACTCCGCGGCATCCACGTTCGTGAATGCTGCACAATGCAGCACGGCGTCGGGTGCAGAGCGAAGTACGACCTCGCCCGCCCGCGCAGCATCCGTGATGTCGAGCATGCGGCGGTCGCACGCAATCGCTTCATGACCGCGCTGCCCCAGCTGACGCACGACATCGCGTCCCAGCAGGCCGCCTGCACCCGTCACGAGAATGCGCACTACCTCGTATGTCCCGCGCCGTCACCGCCAGCCGATGTGACGGGGGCGTCCATGTCCGCATCGGTACGCCGCGCATCGGTGCGATCTGCACGCGCGCCCACGCCGTCGTCCCTGTGGCGGCGCCCGGCCGCCCAGCGCTCGCCGGCGGCATCGTTGCCAGGCGGCACACCTGCATCACGGCCTTCGCCAATGGCCGACACGCGCGCGTGCGCGCCCGCGTGCTCTCCATGGCCGCTCTCGATCGCACGGTCGTATGGTTCCGCCTTCCGGTCGAGTACGTTCGACCGGAAGATGTGCCAGAACGCGGCGACCCCGTCCTTCCAGTTGATCTTCTTGCCCTCAGCGTACGTCCGGCCGTTGTAGCTGATCGGCACTTCGTAGATGCGGGCCTGGGCCTGTGAGAAGCGCGCCGTCAGCTCCGGCTCGATGCCGAAGCGGTCCGTCTTGAGCGGCAGACTCTTAAGCAGGCCGGTACGTGCCATCTTGTAGCACGTCTCCATGTCTGTGAGGTTCAGGTCCGTGAACATGTTCGAGATGAGCGTGAGCAGTCCGTTGCCGACGCTGTGCCAGAAGTACAGCACCCGGTGCGGCCCGCCGAGGAAGCGGCTGCCGAACACGACGTCCGCCCGGTTGTCGAGGATCGGCCCGAGCAGCGCCGGCAGGTCGAACGGGTCGTACTCCAGGTCGGCGTCCTGGATGACGGTGACATCGCCCGTCGCGGCCTGGATGCCCCGGCGGACGGCGGCACCCTTCCCCTGGTTGCGCTCCTGGAGGATCAGGTTGTCGATGACGCCTTCCTCGTGCAGACGCGCGAGGACATCGCGCGTACCGTCACGTGAGCCGTCATCGATACAGATCAGCTCCATGTTCAGGGGCACCGTGCGCAGGCGACGGATGGCGTACTCGACGGTGCGCGCCTCGTTGTAGACGGGCATGACGATCGAGACCCTGCATCTGGCTGTCACGTTCTCATTCATGCTTCGCTCAATTCGTATCGGCTGAGTTTGCGATAGAGTGTCGACGGGTCGATGCCGAGGACTTCCGCGGCCCGTGCCTTGTTACCGCCCTCCGCCTGCAGAACCCACAGGATGTAGGCGCGTTCGACCAGCTCGAGTGTGGGATTGGCCGCCGGCCTGTCCGAGATGAGCGGAGCGGGCGCAGGCTCGACGATGCGGGTCGGCAGGGACTCCACCGGGATCGTCGCACCCTTGGTCAGAATGGCGGCACGCTCGAGGGCGTTCTCCAGCTCGCGCACGTTGCCCGGCCAGTCATAGCGCTGGAGCGCTTCGACGGCGTCATCGCTCAGATGGATCTCCTGACCGGTCTCCTCGGCCAGGCGCCGGAGGAAGTACTCTGCCAGCAGTGCAATGTCGTCCTCGCGATCGCGCAGCGGCGGCAGATGGAGTGCGATCACATTCAGACGGTAGTAGAGATCGCTGCGGAACGTGCCGCGCCGGATCTCCTGGTCGAGGTCGCGGTTCGTCGCGGCGATGATGCGCACATCGATGTCCACCGTCTGGGTGGCGCCGACTGGCACGATCTCACGTTCCTGCAGCGCGCGCAGCAGCTTGACCTGGAGCGCCGGTGACATTTCCGCGACCTCGTCGAGAAAGAAGGTGCCGCCGCGTGCAGCGACGAGCAGGCCGTCCTTGTCCCTGTGCGCGCCGGTGAAGCTGCCCTTCACATGGCCGAACAGCTCAGACTCGAGCAGGTTCTCCGGCAGTGCGCCGCAGTTGACGGAGATGAACGGACCGTTTTCGCGCTCCGACAGTCTGTGGATGTAGCGCGCAATGACTTCCTTACCGGTGCCGCTCTCACCCGTAATGAGCACGGTCGAGTCGGTAGGAGCGACCATCTCGGCCAGTTTCACCACGTCCGTGAATGCGCGATTGCGGCCGGCGGGGCGCACGGAGGTGGAATCATCACGCCGGCGGATCTCGCGCTTGAGTGCCTTGTTCTCGCGCGTGAGGAGGCGGGACTCCGCCGCGCGGCGCACCAGCGCGACCAGCTCGGCATTGCTGAACGGCTTCTGCAGGTAGTAGAACGCGCCCTCGTTGACCGCCTGGACGGCGCTCTGGAGCGACGCCTGCGCGGTCATGAGGATGACGGGGATCTCGACATCATGCTCGCGCAGAGCAGCGAGCACCTCCAGGCCGCTCAGTCCGGGCATCCGGATATCCGTCAGCACGATGTCGGGCGCAAGGTCATCGATGCGGGCCAGCGCCTCGCGCGGGTTCTGCATCGTCTCGACGTCGAAGCCCTCGCCCCGCAGCAGGATCTGCACGGTGTCGAGGATCGACCGCTCGTCATCGATGATCAGCACACGTGCGCCGTTCCCCGCGCCGTTGCCGTTCCCGTTTTCAACTCGCTCTGTCGCCATCACCCAGCTCCCGGCCGGCATGCGCCGGCAAGTAGATCGTGAAGCACGCCCCCGCCCCGGCGGGGCTGTCTACCAGAATCGCTCCGCGGTGGGCCTCGACCGCACGGTGCACCAGCGCAAGCCCGAGCCCGGTGCCCCCCGAGCGACGCGTGAAGAACGGATCGAACATGCGCGGGATGTCCTCCTCGCTGACGCCCGCGCCGGTGTCACGCACACGCAGGCGCACCGGCTTCGGCAGCTGCACGCTCGGCGGCATGTCACCGTTCGGATGGTCGACCTCCACCGTCACCACTCCGTCCCGGCCGGTATGCTGCACCGCGTTCAGCACCAGGTTGAACACGGCGCGATGCAGCAGGTCGTGATCCCCGTCCACCACCACCGGCACGTCCGGCCACGCGAAGTCGATGCGGAGGTCGTCCGTCCGGTCCGGATGCCGCGTCACGAGCTCGATCGCATCGCGCGCGACCCTGCCCAGGTCGACGCTCGACCACCGCTGTGCGTCGAAACGACTGAAGTCCATGAACTCCGTCAGCAGCCGGCTGAGTCGCTCCGTTTCCGACACGATCAGCCCGTTCAACGTCTCCCGGTCCTCCGACCGCAGCCGCGACCCGCCCAGCTGCTCCGCTGCGCTCCGTATCGAAGCCAGCGGGTTCTTGATCTCGTGCGCCAGCGAGGCACCCAGCGCAGCGACCGCCTCGAGCCGCTCCGCCCGATGGATCAGGTCATCCATCTGCCGCGCCTCGCTGATGTCCTGGATCACCGCCGTCACGCTCGGCTCGTCATCCCGGTCCAGGACCGTCGTCCGCACACTCAGGTAGCGGGCGCCCTCCGGCGTGTTTCTCCTGATCTCGAATCGACCCACCGGCACCCGCGTGGCCGCCGTCCGGCGCATCAGCCGGCCGAGACCCGGCGCGCTCCGCTCCAGGTCCTCCAGCACCGGCCGCACCTCCACGTCGTCCTCCGACCCGATCCCCAGCAGCTTCACCGCGGCCGTGTTCATGTACATCAGCCGACCTTCCCCATCCACCGTCACGAGCGCCGTATCGATCCCGTCCAGGATGTCGCCCGTCTCCACCCGCAGCTGATGAAGCTCCGACTCGATCGCGCCCAGCGCCGTTCCCGCGCGCCGCAGCCGATCGCCCACCGCCGCCATCGCCACAGCCATCACGCAGAACAGCGCGATCCGCATGAAATCCTGTAACGCAGGTTCGACCGGATGCAGGAACACCACATCCGCAAAGAAGAGCATGCTCGCCAGCGCGCCGATCAGCATGCCGCCGGGCAGCGGCAGCAGGAGCGCACCAGCCGTGATCACCAGGATGTAGAGCGGAGGGAACGGGCTCAGTGGACCGCCCGTCACGTGGACCGCGGCCGTGACCAGCAGGACGTCGAACAGGACCTGGATGTACAGGAAATTCCGCTGCGGCACCTCATCGCGCAGCTCCACCCACCACAGGCCGAACGCCGTCACCGCGAGCGCTGACAGCAGCGCGATCGTCGCCACGAGCGTCTCGAACGGACTGCCATCCGGGCTGAACCACTGCGCCAGCGCAGCGACGAAAATCGCCGTCGCCAGCACGAGGCGGCCTGTATAAAGCCAACGCAGCCAGCGCTGTGTACGCTCCATCGCGTTCAGTTCGGCTGTGAGAGGGGGTCTAACTCGCCGCGCAAAGCTAATATGGGCGATTGGCGAAATGCAAGGACGGCGATTTGCAAAACATCGATGCGTTGCGTCCGTAGCCCGGCGCTCTGCTGGCCGCTGGCGCTGGTCGGTGGGGTCAGCCGCGCCGACGGGCGCTGTCCTGCCGGTTGCAGGGGCTAGCGTCAGGGCAGGCGGAGCGGAGCCGTCGCCGGAGTGGGTTCGCGGCCCGGATCAGCAGGATCGATCACGGAAAGTCTCATCTCGACGCTCACCGACTCGATCATCCTGCTCCGGTACGTCGTGAACTCCGGGAACATGAAAAGGGGGCTGACGGTTCTGAAGATGCGCGGCTCACCGCATGACTGCGACATCCGCGCATTCGTGATCAGGGAGGACGGCATTGTTCATCGGGGGGCCTTTTCGCCATGTCAATGCTGTTCTCGGGGGCACCGCGATTCACATATCGACGGGAGATGTCGAGCGCGAATGGTCGTCGATGGACAGCGCAAGCTCCCGTCTGCAAGAGACTCCGGACAGGGGCGAAGCAGCGCCGGTGCGGCGCCTTCGCGCCGGGCCACGGCCCGCCCGGCGTCGCGTTCGCAGAGACTCGCGCGTATTAATACGACAGGGTTGGCAGTGCGGCCTGCGGAACGAATCAGAGGCCGCCCATGGTATAAGCCTTGCGACTTCGCAGCCCGGCAGTACCGGGCATAAACCGGTGTTATCTCACGCCCCAGGGGGGTCTCATGTCGTCGCGACCCGGGAGAGGCCCTGCCCTCTTCTACCTTTTGATCGTTTCCCTGCTCCTGATCGACAGCTCACCCGCAGCAGCGCAGTATTTCGGACGTCAGAAGGTGCAATACGAGACGTTCGACTGGCGGATCATGGAGACGGATCATTTCGATGTTCATTTCTATCCGGCGGAACAGACGGTCGTGCAGGATGCCGCCCGGATGTCCGAACGCTGGTATGCGCGGCTGTCGCGGGCGTTCCAGCACGAGTTTCTGAAGAAACCTCTCATTTTCTACGCCGACCATCCTGATTTCCAGCAGACGAACACGACGTGGGGCCAGCTGACGGAGGGAACGGGCGGGTTCACGGACGCACTGCGCAACCGCGTGGTGATGCCGTTCACGGGAACGTACTTCGAGAACGACCATGTACTGGGTCACGAGCTGGTGCACGTGTTCCAGTACGACCTCTCGTCGTCGGCGGGCGGCGGCGGCCTCCAGGGACTGAACCGGCTGCCGCTGTGGCTGATCGAGGGGATGGCGGAGTACCTGTCGCTGGGCCGTGAGGATGCGCATACGGCAATGTGGATGCGGGACGCGGCGCTGCGCGGCGAGCTGCCGACGATCCGACAGCTGACGACGGACACGCGCTTCTTCCCCTACCGCTACGGTCAGGCGCTGTGGGCCTACGTCGCCGGGCGCTACGGTGATGCCGCAGTGACCGAGGTGTTCCGCTATGCGACGCGTGCGGGCTTCGAGGTCGCGCTCGAGCGGGTGCTGGGTGTGAACAGCGAGCAGCTCTCGCAGGACTGGATCACATCGATACGGGCCACGTACCTGCCACTCCTCGCGGGACGGCAGCGTCCGGAGGATGCAGGCGACCGGGTGCTGCACGATGACGAGCCGGGCGCAATGAACCTGGCTCCGGCCGTCAGTCCGGATGGCCGGTATGTGGCGTTCTTCGGGCGCCGCCAGATCTTCACGATCGACCTCTACATCGCCGATGCGGTCACGGGCGAGATCGTGACGGAGCTGACGAGCCCGGACCGCGATGAGCACTTCGACGCGCTCAGCTTCATCCAGTCGGCGGGCTCGTGGTCGCCGGACGGACAGAAGTTCGCGTTCATCGTGTTTGCGGGCGGGGACAATCAGATTGCGATCGTCGACATTGCTTCGCGCGACATCGAGCGCCGCTTCTCGGTGGAAGGTGTGGGTGCGGTTCAGACGGTGGCGTGGTCGCCCGATGGGAGCCGCATCGCGTTCAGCGGCATGGCCGGCGGCCTGAGTGACCTGTACGTGCTCGACCTCGGTACAGGCAACGTGCAGCAGCTGACGAACGACCGGTACGCCAATATCCACCCGGCGTGGTCACCGGATGGCGGCTCCATCGCGTTTGCGACGGACGCGGCGACGGACTTCAGCTCACTCGTCTATGGCGAGATGCGGCTGGCAGTGGTGGATGTCGCGTCGCGACAGACGCGGATCCTCGATCTGTTCCCGTCGGGCAAACACATCAACCCGCAGTACTCGCCGGACGGACGTGATCTGTACTTCCTGGCGGACCCGCAGGGCTTCACGGATCTGTACCGGGTGGAGCTGGCGACGAACCAGCTCTACCAGGTGACGAACCTGGCGACGGGGATCAGCGGCATCAGCAAGCTGTCGCCGGCGATGTCGATCGCGGCCGGCGATGGCCGCGTGATGTTCTCGGTGTTCGAGAACTCCGGCAACAACATTTACGGGCTGGACGCGTCACGCACGCGCGGTCAGCCGGTGGACCGGACGACGCCGCAGATCGCGCGCGCTGCGGTGCTCCCGCCCGTCGAGGCGTTCGGCAGTGGCCTCGTGAGCGACTATCTGGCCGATCCCGTGACGGGTCTGCCGACGCAGCGGCAGTTCGCGATCCGCGACTACGACTCGAAGCTCAGCCTCGAATACATCGCACCCCCGACGGTAGGGGTCGGAGTGAGCGATTTCGGCGGCGCGGGGATCGCCGGCGGCATCGGCTTCCTGTTCGGCGACATGCTGGGCAACAAGCAGGTGCAGGCGGTGGTGCAGGCGAACGGCAGCTTCAAGGACATTGGCGGGCAGGCGATGTACATCGACGCCGAGAACCGGTGGAACTACGGCGCCGTCATCGGACACATTCCCTATCTGACCGGGTTCCAGGGCCTGGAGCGGGAGCCGGGCACGAACAACCTGATCTACAGCCAGGTCCTGGAGCGAATCTACATCCAGCAGGCGCAGGGGATGGCGCAGTACCCGTTCTCGCAGACCCGCCGCTTCGAGTTCAACGCCGGCTACACGCGCTACGCATTCGATCGCGAGGTCATCCAGTATTTCTTCGATCCGACCGGACAGGTGCAGATCGCGCCACCGATCCAGCAGGAGATAGAATCGCCGGACGCGCTGAACTTCGTCGAGGCCTCTGCCGCGCTGGTGGGAGACAACTCGTTCTTTGGTCTCACCTCACCCGTAGCAGGACAGAGGTGGCGCGCCGAGGTATCGCCCACATTTGGCTCGCTGCAGTACGCGACGCTGCTCGCCGACTACCGTCGGTACCTGTTCATGCGGCCGCTCACCGTGGCGTTCCGGGGGCTGCATTACGGCAGGTACGGCAAGGACGCGGACGGCCTCGACTCCGAAGGCCGGCGCCTGCTCGGCGAGATCAACGTGGGATATGAAACGCTTATCCGCGGCTATGCGCGCGAGTCGTTCGAGAACGAGGAGTGCAGGACCGTGGACCCCGATACGCAGAGCGGCTGCCCGGCGTTTGAGCGCCTGTTCGGCTCGCGGGTGGCCGTGGCGAACATGGAACTGCGCATTCCAGTGCTCGGTGTGTCCGAGCTCGGGCTCATCAACTTCCCCTACCTGCCACTGGAAGTGTCGCCGTTCGTCGACGTCGGCCTGGCGTGGACCGCGGACGAGAGCCCAACCCTCGAATTTGCACGCACCACCGACGCGCGTGTGCCGGTGTTCAGCACCGGTGTGAGCGCCCGCGCGAACGTGCTCGGTTACGTGATCCTGGAAGCGTACTACGCGTACCCGTTCCAGCGCCCCGACAAGGGCTGGCACTGGGGCTTCAGCCTGTCACCGGGCTGGTAGCCTGCGCCGAATAGTTCGACAGGAAAGGCCGGGAGCAGGTGCTTCCGGCCTTTCTGTTATTGAAACCCGCGCGCGAGCGCGGGTGCGAATTCTCGGCAATCCCTGAACCACCCACGCCCGTGCGCGCGTGCGTGCCCGTGCGCGAATCTACGGTAACAACGACGCGGGCATGCGCACGCGCACGCGCGCGGGCGGGGGTACAACGAACGACGACTCGAGCACGCGCACGGCCGGGGACGCTGACTCGCCTAATTGGCGGGCACCGTCCGGTCCTTCGCCCATTCCCTGAGTGCAGTGATCTTCTCGGCCATCATCACAGCGAGCGGGCGGGTGGCGGCGGCTTCGCGGAGCAGGTGTTCGGTACTGAGTGCGCCGCCGTCGTTGAACGCGGTGTAGAGTGCCGAGACGATGACCTGTTCCACTTCGGCACCGCTGAACGCGTGGGTCGCCGTGGTCACGAGGTCCAGACGGAACGCATCGGGATCCTGGCCGCGGCGCTTCAGATGGATGCGCAGGATTTCGGTGCGGGTTTCCGGGTCGGGCAGGTCGACGAAGAACGTCTCATCGAAGCGCCCTTTGCGCAGGAACTCGGGCGGCAGCCGCGACACGTCATTGGCCGTGGCGACGACGAACACGTCCTGCTTCCGATCCTGGAGCCAGGAGAGAAAAGTGCCGAGGACGCGCATGGACACGCCGCCGTCGTCGGAGCCGCCGGCCGCGAAGGCCTTCTCGAGCTCATCGATGAACAGGACGCAGGGAGCGAGACGCTCGGCGGTCCGCATGGCGCGCCGGAAGTTGTTCTCGGTCTCGCCGATGAACTTGTTGTAGAGGCTGCCGGTATCGAGGCGCAGCAGCGGCAGGCCCCATTCCGTGGCTACGGCGCGGGCGCACAGGCTCTTGCCGCAGCCGGGTACGCCGATCAGCAGCAGGCCCTTCGGAAACGTGAGGCCGAACTCCGCCGCACGCACCGGATCGTTCAGAATGTTGCGGCGCTTACGCAGCCAGCCCTTGAGTCCCGCGAGGTCCGCTACCTCCGCGAGCGATTCCTCCGCGGGGTAATACTCGAGGACTCCCTCGCGCTCGACGATCTGCTTCTTCGCATCGATGACGTGCACGATGTCATCGGCGGTGAGGCGATGATCCTCGACCATCGCCTTCGTCAGCACCTTTTCCGCCTCGAGCAGCGACAGTCCGCGCAGGGATCCGAGCAGCCGCGACTCGTCCTGCTCGCTGAGCTGAACGGCCACGGGGTCCTTTCGGCCGATGTCGCGCGCAATGTGCTCGATCAGTCTGCGAAACTCCTCGGGGCCGGGCTCCGGCAGTGGCATCACGGCGATCAGCCTGCGAACTGATTCGTGCAGATCGAGCGACGTGCCGGTGAGGACGAGTGCGCCGCGGCGGCTGCCGAGCTCCGCCGCGACCTCCTTCAGCCGGTGCACGATGAGCTCGTTGCCGGCGAGCCCTTCGAACGCCGGGAACATGTACAGCCCTGCCATCTGCGAGCTGACGATGTGGGCGAGTGCCTGCGCAGGGTCCTGCGTCTCGTAGACGCCGTTCGCGTGACCGTCGCGGCACAGCCCACGTGTCCGCGACCAGGTGAAGAACGGCAGGGTGAGGCGATCGGATACATGCCTGAGGAGAAGCTCCGTGCGCTCCTCCTCGACAGTGTCGATATGGATGAGACCGTACCGCGACCGGATCAGCAGCTCGAGATCGGAGAGGGCTTCGCTCGCCAGCATCGCTTCGTCGCGTTCAGTGAGTTTCAGCGGAGCGGCAGGATGCGCGTCTCGCCGTGGCGCGGCACCCAGAGACGTTCAGGCGGCAGGCCGCGCCGGCTCCAGGCCGTCTGCGTGCGCGCCGCAGGCTCGAACGGCTGCTCGTCCGTCAGCCGGAACGTGGCGTGGTGCATGCCCACGAACAGCCCGCCGTCGCCCAGCTCGCTGTAGGCGCGCACGGCCTCCTCCGGATTCATGTGCGCGGGCTTCATGAACCAGCGCGGCTCGTACGCACCGATAGGCAGCAGGGACGCGGCGAACGGACCGAGGCCGCCTATGGCGGTGAATCCGTCGAAGTAGCCGGTGTCGCCGCAGAAGTATACACCGGAGCCCGCGTCCGCGCTCAGCACGAATCCGGCCCACAGCCGCGTCCGTTCGCTGAAGGGCGAGCGCTTCGTCCAGTGCTGGGCGGGCGTAGCCCGGACGTGCAGCACTCCGCCCGGTGTGGCCACGTGCGCGGCGTCCCACCAGTCGAGCTCCACGACATTGCGCACATCGAAGCCGCGCAGCCACGGTGCGTATCCGAGCGGCGTGACCCACGTGATCCCGTCACCGAATCGCGCCTGGAGTCTGCGCACGGTTCGGCTGTCGAGATGATCGTAATGGTCATGCGAGAGCACCACCACATCGACGGCCGGTAGCGAGTCGAAGGCGAGAGCCGGCGGCACCAGGCGGGACGGCCCGGCCCAGCCGACCGGCGAGGCGCGGCGGCTCCATATCGGATCGGTGAGGATAGTCATGCCGGCCAGCTGCACCAGGAACGTGGCGTGCCCGACCCACGTGAGGCGCAGCTCGTCCGTGCTGTTGCGCGGTACCGCGACGTCCGGCTCGATCACCTCGAATGCGGTGACGGGAGGGTTCGGCGGAACGCCGTCGCGCATGCGGTCTCGATACCAGCGCGCCATGTCGCGAAGACCGCGGGTAGGTTCCTGGTCGAGCGGCCAGGGCAGAACGAAACGGCCGCGCTCATCACGTTTCGAGCGGAGCACGTCCGGTACAGCGATATCCCTCACGCCAGTCTCTGCATGCCGGGCGTGTGGGCGGGCAGCACGAGCGTGAACACGCTGCCGACGCCGACCTCGCTCTGTACCTCGAGCCGGCCCTCCAGCAGCTTGGCCAGCTTGCGTGCGACGCCCAGGCCCAGACCGGTGCCGCCGAACCGGCGCGTCGCCGACTGCTCCACCTGCCAGAAGGGCTCGAAGATGCGATCGATGTTCTCCGGCGAAATGCCGATGCCGGTATCTCGCACATCGATCTCCGTTTCGCCGTCTATCGCGCGCACGCTGACGTGGACCGATCCGCTCTCCGTGAACTTCACCGCGTTGGATAACAGATTGGTGAGGATCTGCCGGATCTTGCGTTCATCGGACACCACTTTCAGCGGTTTCTGCGGTACATCCACCTCGAGCTCCAGCCCCTTCTCGGATGCGAGCGGCTCGATCATGGCCACGCAGTCGCTCACCACTGCGCTCAGATCCACGGGCGAGATCCGGATGTCTTCCTTGCCAGCCTCGACGCGCGAGAAACTGAGCACTTCCTCGACCAGATGCAGCAGGCTCGTGGACGCACTGCGGATACGTTCGACCTGACGACGAGCCGGGTCGGGGACGCCAGTGGGCACACCCATGAGAAGCAGGTCGCTGTAGCCTATGATCGCGTTCAGGGGCGTGCGCAGCTCGTGCGACATCACCGCCAGGAAGTCCGACTTGGCCTCGCTGGCGTGATGCGCTGCCTGGTAGAGGCGTGCGTTCTCCACGGCATTGCCCGCCCTGCGTCCGAGCTCGAGTGCGAGCGTCACATCCGTCTCGGCAAAAGTGCGACCCGACTCCGCGTGCCCGAGCGTGACTGCGCCGCTCACCCGGTCCTCGATCCGGAGCGGTACGGTCAGCTGCGCGCGCAGGTCGAACGAGCGCATGATGTCGAGATGCTCCTCGTCGCGGGCGATGCTGCGCAGATACGCGTCGGTCACGGGCTCGACGTGCACAACCTCACCCGTGCGCAGGACCTCGGCATACGCGCCCCGGTCCTGGAGCGACGCAGGGTAGAGGTCCTCGATGGACCTGCGTCGTGCCGCGAGATCCGGGTCGCTGTGCGCGGCCGCGACCAGACGCGGGACGCCCTCGGCGTCGACGAGATGAATGACGCACCAGTCGGCGACTTCGGGCACGGCGAGGCTCGCAAGATTGGCGAGCGAGGCAAGATAATCGAGCGACGCGGCCAGGCGTGCACTCGCCTCGGCGAGCAGCGCGAGCCGGCGCTCGGCAAATTCTGCGCGCACGCGGGCGCTCACTTCCATGCTGTGCAGGCGTGCGCGCTCGAGTGCCTGCGCACACTGCTGTGCGATCAGCAGCATGAAGGAGCGATCGCCGGCGGGAAAGGACTGGGGCTCGTCGTAGCTGAGCGCCAGGGCGCCGATCCTGCGGCCATCCAGCTGGAGCGGCAGCGCCGCCCATGCGCGACCGCTCTTCGGATAGGACGCCAGCAGCGGGAAGCGCTCATGCAGCTCTTCCTCAGTCTCGATCCAGATTGGAGTGCCCTTGAGAAGCGCGTCCATCAGCGGGTTGGGTCCGCTGTAGAGCTCGCTGGCGGGGTTGAGCACCACGTCCGTGTAACCGTGGGACGCCACCAGCTCGGGCGCATGATCGCGGGCCAGCATCAGCGATGCCGCACCGGCCTCTACTGCCAGGCGGCCCTCGTCCACGATCAGGCTGGCAACACCGGCGGCACCAACCCGCTCGAGCATCTGCGCGGTGAAGCGCTGCAGTCGTTCGGCACGATCGGCCACGCGACCCGCCACCTCCGACTGGGCGGTTAATCGCGCGTTCACCTCCTCCAGCTCGCCGGCCAGTGCATTCGACTGCTCGACCTGCGCCGAAAGCTTGCCGGCCTGCTCGCGCAGCTCGGTCGCCAGCCGCTCGGCCTCCGCCTGCTGGACAGCAGCCCTGCTCCGCTCGCGCTGCATGCGGTCCACAACGTACGCGGTCACCAGCGCCACAGCCGCCCAACTCACGATTCGGGCAGAGATCAGCTCGATCTCGCCAATACCGACAGGCCGGAAGATGATCAGCTCCGCTGCCACCACGGACAGCGCGACTGCGAAAACGCCGAGTGCAAAGCCCCCCACGCGCGCGGATACCAGCACTGCGACGAGGAAGAACGTCATCTGGGTGTAGGGGATCCACTGCCGCGTGACCATCGAGACGGCCAGCATGATGGCTACCACCGCCGCGGAAAGCAGCACGGCGATGGGAGTAACGGCCGGCGGTGCCGGCGCTGAAGAGCTGCGCTGCGTCATGTCGTGCTTTCGGCTTGCCCCCCGGCGACCGGGGCGGTTGCTACCGCGCGGCTGCTCCATTCAGTCCCGCGTGCAGGAGTACGCCAATAGTAACGAAAATACCGGCGAGTCCACTACGGGACCCGCCGGAATCTGCGGCGTGCGGCTATGTCGGGAAGGTCCAGCGACTCAGCGGCGACGACGTGCGCGCGCGTTGCGCCGGCGCGCATCCGCCGCCTTGCGCTTGCGGGCCTCGCTCGGCTTCTCGTAGAAGCGCTTCTTCTTCATGTCCTTGAACAGACCGGAACGCAGCATCTTGCGCCGGAACTGCTTCAGCGCCCACTCGATACGGTCGCCTTCGCCAATCTGGATCTCGATCATGTTGCTCCCGTTTCCACGAACATCAGGCAGGGGCATAAAGAACCCCAGACCAGAGAATGTAACCGGGGATCGGGAGGCTGTCCACCCTCGGCCCACCACCTCCGGAGGGGGCGATTCGGCGGCGGCGGCCATCCCGGAAGCGTCCTTGACAGGCGGCCGCCCGACCACGGCGGCGGGCCTGTCCGTGCGGAGGCGCCTTCATCAGATCTTTTGCAGCACGGCGCGGGGCGATACAGTCCTGTGCAGCAATCATCCGAGACGGGGGACCTGCGGTAAATGCACTACCACCTGATGGGTATCGGCGGGACGGCCATGGCGTCCCTTGCAGGACTGCTGACGGCCGCCGGGCATCGTGTGACCGGCTCCGACGAGAACGTGTATCCACCCATGTCCACCATGCTCGAGTCCATGGGGATCGCGTACGCGGAGGGGTATCGTCCGGAAAATCTGACTCCGCGACCGGACATGGTCGTTGTCGGCAACGCCATATCGCGCGGGAACCCGGAGCTGGAGTTTCTGCTGAACGAGCGGCTGCCCTACACGTCGGCGGCAGCCACGATCAAGGAGGAGTTCATCCGGCATCGCATATCGCTGGCCGTGGCCGGCACGCACGGCAAGACCTCGACGACGTCACTGCTCGCATGGATTCTGGATGTGGCGGGACTGAACCCGTCGTTCCTCATCGGCGGCGTGGCCGAGAACTTCGGCACATCGTTCCGGCTGACGGACTCGGAGTACTTCGTGATCGAGGCGGACGAGTATGACACGGCATACTTCGACAAGGGTCCGAAGATGTGGCACTACCTGCCGCACGTGGCCATTGTCAACAACATCGAGTTCGACCATGCCGACATCTATCGTGACGAGACGGCCTATCTGTATGCGTTCGCACGCTTCATCAATCTCGTCCCGACGAGTGGCCGCCTGATCGCGGGCTGGGACTCGCCTGCGGTACGCGAGCTGGCGACGAAGTCGTTCGCGCCGGTGGAGCCGTTTGCCTATGACCCTGAGGGCACGTCGGGGGACGCGATGTGGTCAGCGCGCGACGTGACATTCGGCGAGACGACCCGTTTCACCGTGATGCACGAGGGCCGCGTCTGGGGCGATGTCGAGACGCCATTGTCCGGGGCGTTCAGCATCCGCAACTGCCTTGCCGGCATAGCCGCCGCCGAAGCAGTGAGTGCCGATCCCGACAAGGTGCGCGAAGCTCTGCGGACCTATCGCAGCGTGCGCCGTCGCATGGAAGTCCGCGGTGTCATCAACGACGTCACGGTCATCGATGACTTCGCTCATCACCCGACGGCAGTACGCGAAACGCTGCTGGCCGCGCGCAGCCGGTATCCCGGTCGGCGACTCGTGGCGATCTTCGAGCCGCGCAGCTACACGGCGCAGCGGCGCGAGTTCGAGGCCGACTACGAGCAGTCCCTCGGTCTGGCCGACGAGATCGTCCTGGCCGGGCTCTTCCATCCCGAGCGATACGACGCAGACACCGCCATGCAGCCCGACCGCCTCGTCACGGCATGGCGCGCCGCTGGCCGGAAGGCCGCCTACATCCCGGACGTCGATGAGATCGTGGCGCGGGTCACGGCTGACGCGGCGCCCGGGGACGTGCTCATGATCATGTCGAACGGCGGGTTCGGCGGCATACACGGCAAGATGCTGGACGCGCTGAACGCGCGCCGGGCTTGAGTACTCCTCGCGGTCGGGTGGCGTGCGCGCAGCGCCGCCGTTTTTGACCTGCGACGTCCGGCATTGTATACGTTCTGTTCCCCACACACCCCCGGATGGAGCGGATCAATGCGTTCGGCACGTATCGTATTTCTGCTGGTGGCGCTCGCCTTCACGCCGATCGCGGCCCAGGAGCCGGCGGGTCGTGCGTTCACCCCCGATGACTGGTACCGGCTCACCACAGTGAGCAGTCCGGCCATGTCGCCGGACGGGCGGCTGGTCGCGTTCACGGTCACGACGGTGAAGGAAGAGGAGAACGAGCGACACAGTGAGGTCTGGGTCGTGCCCGCGGCGGGCGGCGAACCGGTGCGCTACACGTCGCCGGGAGTGTCGTCATCCTCGCCGCGCTGGTCCCACGACGGCACGCACCTGTTCTTTTCCTCGCGCCGTCCGGGGGGAGAGGGGTCCACCTGGGCGCTGCGGATGGACCGCCCGTCGGGAGAAGCATTCCAGCTGGACTATCCGTCCGGATCGCGCCCGCGCGACGGCTCCTTCGTCGTGTTCGCGCAGGGCATGGATGAGGACGAGGACGGTGACGGGGAGGATGAGTCGGAGGGGGGCGACGAGGATCCGTTCGAGCGCATGGCCGCTACTGCGCGGCCGCCGTTCGGCGCGATCACGCGACCGCTGGAGCCACGCCGCTTCGACGGTCGTCACATCGTGGACAACGGCTACAAGCGTAACGGCCCGGGGTTCGTACCGAACCGCCGTGAGGCGCGCACGTACGACCCGGCGCAGATCTGGGTTCAGCGCGAGGGTGATACCGCGAAGGTGCAGCTGACGCGCACGTGGTATTCCCACCGCGACGTCGCCGTGTCACCGGACGGAAGGTGGATCGCGTTCACCGCGGACGCCGAGCTGCGCAGCGACTCCGTCGTGCAGGCCAGGGAGGACTCGCTCGCGCTCCTGCCGTTCAGCATGGAGCGCGATCAGGAGATCCGAAACGACAGCGACATCTTCATCATCCCACTGTCGGGTGGAGAGCCGCGCCGCGTCACGACCGCACCCGGTGACGAGCGCAGCATCGCCTGGTCACCCGACAGCCGGCAGATATCGTATGTGTCGAGCCCGCATCGCGTTCAGTCGCGACGCCTGTACGTGACCGACGTGAACGGCGGCGAGCCGCGCAACGTGCTCGGCGACTGGCAGTACGAGCCCGGCGGATATGACTGGTCGTCGAACGGTGAGATTCTCGTGAACGCCGCGATCGGGGGGCGGACGGCGCTGTTCCGCGTATCGCCGCGCACCGGCCGCATGACGGAGATCATCGGAGGCCGGCGCCGGCTCAACGGCTTCTCCTATGACCAGCGCTTCACGAAGGTCGCGTACGTAGCGACATCCGTCGACCGGCCGACGGAGCTGTTCATCGCCGACGCCGACGGCCGGAACGAACGGCAGCTGACCTCGTTCAACGAGGAGCTGAACCGCGAGATCGCGTGGCCGGACGCCGAACGCTTCACCTACGAGTCGGTCGGCGGACTGGAGATCGAGGCGTGGCTTCAGAAGCCGTACGGCTACACGCCCGGCCAGAAGTACCCGCTCGTTCTATACATCCACGGCGGTCCTCACTCCGCTTACGGCGAGGGCTGGTTCGACGAGTTCCACAACATCACGGGTGCCGGGATGTGGGTGCTCTATACGAATCCGCGCGGGTCATCCGGCTACGGCGCCGACTTCACGTATTCGACGCGCGGTCGCTGGGGCATGGAGGACTACGAGGACCTGATGAAGGCGGTGGACATCGCGGCGCAGCGGCCGGATGTCGATTCGACGCGTATGGGCGTGACGGGCGGTTCGTACGGCGGCTTCATGACGGCGTGGATCACGACGAAGACGCACCGCTTCAAGGCCGCGCAGGCGGACCGCATGATCAGCAACTGGTTCTCCTGGTACGGCGCCTCTGACGCGCAGGGTCTCACGGAGTTCGAGTTCTACGGCAAGCCATGGGAGAACTGGGATCTGTATGAGGAGCTGTCGCCGATCCGCTACGTGGAACGAGTGCGCACGCCGACGCTGATCGTGCAGTCGGAGGAGGATCACCGGACGCCGATGGCGGATGCGGAGCAGTGGTTCATGGCGCTCCGGAAGCAGGACGTGCCTGTGGAGTTCATTCGCTATCCGCGCTCGACGCACGACCTGTCGAGGACGGGTGAGCCATGGCTGCTTGTCGATCGGCTCGGCCGGCTGCGGCAGTGGTTCGTGCACTGGCTGAAGCCCGCCGGTGAGGCCAGTGTGGACAGCTGACCGCCGGACGCGGCACCCACTCTGCAGAATGGCTCATGCCCACAGGGCCGTGGCGCGGCGGGACATGCGTCACCGCGCTCCGCAGACAGGAGCATGTCCCGATGAGCCGTTCTGCAGAGTGGGTGCCGCGTCCGACTCCTAGTACTGCTCCGCGAAGAGAACGCAGATACGCTCGATGATGCGGCTGCCAATGCCGCGGCGCCGCCACTGAACACGATCGATCTCGCGCGCATTCTCGAGGTCGGCCAGGAACGTGCGCTCCAGCTCGGCGGCAAATGCGGCGTCGCGGATGCCGAGCACGTTCTCCTCGTTGAGCTCCTTCGACCGTATGTCCATGTTGGCTGAGCCGACGACGGACCACTGGCCGTCGACGACGACGCCCTTGGTGTGCATCATGGTCGGCTGATACTCGTAGATGCGCACGCCAGCGTTCATCAGCTCGCTGTAGTAGCTGTGGCTGGCCTGGCGGATCGGTCTGGCATCCGTATGGTGGTTCGGCATGAGGATACGGACGTCGACCCCTGCCTGTGCGCGGCGCTTCACCACCTGCCGCGTGTGCTTGTCCGGCACGAAATAGGGTGTGGTGATCCACAGCCGCTCGCGCGCGGCCAGGAACGACAGGAAGAAGAACAGGCGAAGCGGATGCTCCTCGCTGGAGGGCGATGATATCACGCCGCAGGAGTGTACCCCGCTGTCCGGCTGGTCCAGCAGGTCCCCCGGAAACACCTCCTCGCCGGTGAGCACTTCACCGGTAACGAATGCCCACAGCTCGCAGAATGCCGACTGCAGGTTGTGCGCGATACACCCATCCACGCGCACCATCGTATCGCGCCATTCCTCGGTGGTCGACGCGCTGCCGGCCCACTTGTCGGCAACGGCCGCACCGCCGGTGAACCCGACGCGGCCATCGATGACGATCGCGCGGCGGTGGTTCCGGCGGTGGAACCGCAACAGCTTGCCTGGCACTGCGGGCCGAAACTTCTCCACGCGGCCACCGGCTTCAACGAGCTTCTCGAACTTGTCATCAGGCGCGCGCATGCCACCGAAGGCGTCAAGGAGCACACGCACCTGAACGCCCGCCTTCCGCTTCTCGATCATCGTGGAGATGAACTCGTCGCTGATCCGGCCATCCTCCCAGATGTAGACCATGACGTGCACGCTGTGCTTCGCGGCGCGGATTGCGTCGAGTATCACCGGAAAATACTCGTCGCCGTTGTTGAGCAGGTGGGCGCTGCCGCCCTTGCGCAGAGGGACGTTCAGGAGCGCCGCGAGCGGTCCGGTGAAGTCGTCCGAAGCGACAGGCTCGACGGCCTCGGTCCACATGCGGTTGGGCCGCCGACCGAGCGAGAAGAAGAGCGTGACGATGCCGCCCAGGATCGCGAGCATACCGATGCCGGCGAAGGTAACGAGCCACCAGGGGTAATCGAGCATTGCGTCCATTGCGTTCAACGTTCGTCGAGATCGATATGCGCCAGCAGCGGGTGGTGATCGGATCCGAATACCGTGCGGGAGCGGTCGCCCTCGTTTTCATCGATGCGCACCACCCTCATGGCGCGGATGCGGTGATCCGGAGAGCGAAACATCACATGGTCGAGCAACAGCCGGAGCGGCCGGTGGAACGTGTGCGTCCAGGTACCGACGCGACGAGCCGGGTGGAGGCCCGCCTCGATCAGCTCGTGCACGGCGGGATCCGTCATGCCGAACAGCGAGTTGAGGTCCGCTCCCAGGACGACTGATCCGTCCATGCCGGCGAGCGTGTGGGCGAGCGCGCGTGCCTGGGCCGCCCGCCCTGCACCGATCCGTGCGGAGCGCGATCGCGCGGGCACGGCCGCCGCTGCGCGACGGGTACGGCCGTGGGTGTCGAGATGGGCACTGACGAATGTGATGTCGGGGTGACCGGCGATGCGTGCGGTAACAGCCACGCGACGCTGGCGGACGTACGGCAGAAGGAATGCGTGCGCATCCGCCAGTCTCACCGTTGAGAGGATGGCGTTGCCGCGATCGCTGCTGTGTGTGCCGTTACGCATGGAAGGCGAGTACCGGAGGCTGAGGCCGTGCTCCTCGGCGAGCGCAACGAGATTCGTACGCTCGCCGGTCGCGAGGCGGCCGCCGTGATGCGTCGAGCCAGCGGCACCCGGCACGGTATCGTCCTCGCGAAACCCCTCCTGCACCAGGATCATCAGCGGACGCTCCGGCGCGGTGCCGATAGTCTTGTGCGTCGCGCGAAGCCGGTCGAGAAGCGAGCCGAGCCGGCCCAGCCCGATCGCAACATTCCAGCAGAGCACGTCGATCCCCGCCAGACGTGGCGCGGCCGGGCGCCCTGCATCGATGGCGATCGGACTGCCGACATTGGAGCGCCATGCATCGAGCTCCTCGTGAAGCTCGTCGTGGCGGTGCGGCTCCAGCCGCACGTGACAGTCATCGGCCGGGCTCAGTGACTCGGGCATGTCCGCGGGCGGGGCAAGATCGCGGCCAGCGCCCATCACCTCGTGGCGCGCCGCACCTCCGCAAGCCCCTCCTCGGTCCACTGCGGCCGGTCAGCCGCGCTCGCAAGCTCATGGGCGTACCGGAACAGCAGCCGCGCGATGCGCGTGACCTTGTCGTTGTCGATCGTCTCCGGCTCGTCCGACGGCTGATGGTAGTCGTCATGCAGCCCTGTCGTGAAGAAGATCGCGGGCACCTCCATGGCAGCAAAGCTGAAATGGTCGGAGCGGAAGAAGAGCTGCTCGTCCGGCCAGAGGTCCGGGGCAACAGTCAGGCCCAGCTCCGGATGTGCGGCGGCGACAGCGCGCACGGAGGGGCCGAGCGACGAATAGTCCACGCCGATGGCCACGACGGTGTCGGGCGCGTTGCGTCCGATCATGTCCATGTTGATGTTCGCAGCCATCTGTCCGACAGGCACGGGCGGATCGGCGACGAACGCCTTCGAGCCGAGCAACCCCTTCTCTTCACCGCTCACCAGCACGAACATTACGGAGCGGGCCGGTCGACGTTCGAGACGCGCGAATGCTTCCGCGATCTCGAGCACTGCGCTGGTGCCGGACGCGTCATCGTCGGCGCCATTGTAGATCGAATCGCCCGATTCGTCAGGCGAGCCGACACCGACGTGGTCAATGTGCGCAGTGAACACGATGTACTCGCGGCTCAGCGCGGAATCACTGCCAGGCAGCACCGCGACTACGTTCGGCGCCTCGACGGTCGATCCGGCAATTGGCGTCCTGATGGCGAGAGTCACATCCGGCATGGGCGTCGGCTCGGTCGACGAACGCATCCCGTCCAGATCGATCCCGGCCTGCTGAAAGAAAGCCCGCGCCGCACTGTAGGTCACGCCGACGAGAGGCATCGCCACCGGCAGGACCTGGCCGGCCAGCTGGTCCGCCAGCATTGCCATCGTGGCTTCGGAGAAATCGGGCGGCATGACCAGCACCGCCGCGCTCGCGCGCGCCGCCACCGCCGACTGGAGGGCCGCCCCGACCATGCCCTGCCATGCTGCGCTGGCGGTGTCGGTCACGAAGAACACGACGGGCCGGCCGGCCGCAGCGGACGGTGCGAGCACCCCCGGCCGTGCCGGTCCCAGGAAGATGGGCGATCCCACGGCGGAGTCGATCGCCGCGGGTACCACGAAATAGTCCGTCCCGAACGTCAACCGGCTGGCACCCGCCCCGGCGCGGACCTCGAAGAGCACCGCGCCGCGATCGAGGCCCGAGGCGTCGAATGCGTACCGCTGCACGAACGTGCCGTCGTCGCCGGCCGGCTGCAGGCCGAACGAACGGAACTCCGCTGCGGCATAGGCGACGGCCGCCTCGAGGCCGGGACTCGGTGTGTCCCTCCCCTTCAGATCGTCACTCGCGAGGAACGCGATTCGCCGCGCAACGTCGGCTGCGTTGATCGATTCGATTGCCGGCTCGATCGTGATGGCCCGCGGCTCGGCCGCTGGCGGCACGGGGGCGCCCGCGCAGCCGGCGAGCACGACGGGGAGCAGGAACGACAGGACGGGACGCGGTCGCATTGAGCCTCCATAGTGGTGTTCGATCCGGCCCGGCGCCGGGCCGACAGCGCGGAATGTACACCTCAGCCGCCGGAATTGCGCCCATCCCGCGACAAAAGACTTGCCACACTCGGGGCCTGTGCGGCATGTTGCCGCGTTTCCGGAACCTGTACGTATTGCCCGTGCCGGGCAGCACAGATCACTCGGCGCTCCCACAGGGTGCGTCCCGGCTGCACTGCTCTGGCAACCCACGCGCGTCCGCGGGCGCGGCCCACTGGTAACGAGGTGAGAGCATGGAAGTACTCGAACGGATCATCGGGATAGTGGAAAGCATCGCGTGGTGGGGGCCGTCGATCGGCGGTGAGTCGATCCCGCTGGCCGTCATAATGCTGCTCGGCACCGGTCTGTTCCTGACCGTTCGACTCGGCTTCGTCCAGCTGCGGCGACTGGGGCACGGATTCGCCGTCACCACGGGCCGATACGATGACCCCAACGAGCCCGGCGACGTCTCACACTTCCAGGCGCTCTCGACCGCGCTGTCGGCGACTGTCGGCATCGGCAACATCGCGGGTGTGGCAATCGCACTGCACTGGGGCGGCCCCGGCGCGCTGTTCTGGATGTGGGTCACGGCCTTCCTCGGAATGGCAACGAAGTTCACGGAGGTTACGCTCGCGCAGCATTACCGCGTGGTCGAGGGCGTGGACCGCGACCCGGCGAAGTGGGAGGGCACGGTGTCCGGCGGACCGATGTACTACATCGAGCGGGGGCTCGGGCCGTCCTGGCGACCGCTCGCGGTCCTGTTCGCCGTGCTGCTAGGTATCACGGCGTTCATGACGGGTAACGCCATTCAGGCGAACACGCTCGCCGACACCATGAACGCGCAGTGGGGCATTCCGGTCTGGATCACCGGCCTCGTGAGCGCCGCGGTCGTGGGCGCCGTCATCATCGGCGGCATCACGCGCATCGGCCGCGTCACAGGCATCCTGGCGCCGCTCATGGCGGCGATCTACGTCGGCGGCGCGCTGCTCATCATCCTGCTGCACATCGGCGATGTCATTCCGACGTTCGCATTGATCTTCCGGGAGGCGTTCAATCCGTCGGCCGGTGTGGCAGGCACGGGTCTGGGCGCGCTGCTGGTCACACTCATGTGGGGCGTGCGGCGCGGTCTGTTCTCCAACGAAGCCGGCCAGGGGTCCGCGCCGATCGCGCACGCGGCCGCCAAGACGGACGAGCCGGTGTCGGAAGGCGTCGTGGCGCTGCTCGAGCCGTTCATCGACACGCTCGTGATCTGCACAATGACCGGACTCGTCATCATCATGACGGGCGCGTGGGATGACAAGCACCCGACGACACTGAACCTCGGCAGCGGAGACATCTCCTGGAACGCCGATCAGATTGACGGCTCGATCAGCCGCGGCATAGGGGCGCCGGCACAGTTCGAGATCGTCGATGGCCTGCCTGTCGCGCCGACACCCGACGCACCGCGTTTCGCGTGGCATGACGTGCGCGTCGACCAGTTCTTCACCGACGTCGATCAGACGGTACCGTTCACGGGAACGATCTACCCCGGGGAGGGACGCGCCGTATCGGCGGACGGACAGGAGTACAGGCAGCTGTACGGCAACGCCGTACGCAATGGCGCACCGCTCACCATGGCCGCGTTCGAACGGGGGATCGGCCGGACCGGCGCGAACTACGGCCAGATGATCGTCATCCTGGGCGTCATCCTGTTCGCCGTGTCGACGGCCATATCATGGAGCTACTACGGCGACCGCTGTGCGAACTACCTGTTCGGCAGTGCGGCAGTGATACCATACCGCATCGTGTTCGTGATCATGCATTTCGTCGGTGCGATCCTGCCGCTCGCATCGATATGGGCACTCGGCGACGCGTTCCTCGGTGTCGTCATCTTCCCGAACCTGCTCGCGCTCCTGCTGCTCTCCGGCAAGGTCAAGGAGCTGACGGACAGCTACTTCGATCGCAAGCCGTGGGTGGAGAACGCGGAAGTGCACAAGCGGATCGTGGAGGAGAAGCGAACGCGGCGCTGATCGCGTCAGCAGAACGAAGAGCCTCGACGCGAATCACTATTCGCGACGAGGCTCTTCCTTTGCCGTCCGCCTGAATGCCGCGTCTACGTTCGAGCAGCGGCCAGTGCCTCAGCTGCCGTGCCGAACAGATTGTCATCGCCGATCTCATCGAGGAACCCGGTGCGCGCGAGGACGACCATCGGCTGAGCATGCACACCAGTGACGAGCACGCGCGTGCCCTCCGAGCGTGCGCGGCGGATGAGGCCGCGCAGGGCGTTCACTCCGGTGGAATCGATGGCCGGTACGTTGCGCATCACGAGGACGAGGACGCGCGGCGGCGAGGAAATGGAGTTGACAGTCTCCTTGAACTTCTCGGCCGCACCGAAGAAGAACGGTCCATTGATCTCATAGACGGCCACATCGGACGGCAGATCGGGAAGCGCCTCGCCGGCAGCGACATCCTCGTCCGCGAACTCGCCCTTCACTGCACTGATGTTCGTGACTTCCGCCATGCGCTTCATGAACAGGAACGCGGCGAGCACCATGCCGGCCTCGATGGCGACGGTCAGGTCGACGAGTACGGTGAGCAGGAACGTCGTGAGCAGGACCGCGACGTCGCTGCGCGGACCGCTGAACTCGCCAGCGAACGTGCGCCACTCGCTCATGTGGTATGCGACGACGATCAGAATCGATGCGAGCGCGGCGAGCGGAATGTAAGCGACCCAGCGGCCGAAGAAGATGCCGATCAGCAGGATCGTTACGGCGTGGACCATGCCCGCGACCGGGGTACGACCGCCGCTGCGGACGTTGGTGGCGGTGCGGGCGATGGCGCCGGTGGCGGGCATACCGCCGAACAGCGGCGTTATGACATTGGCGACTCCCTGCCCCACCAGCTCGACGTTCGAGCGGTGCCGCATCCCGGTCATGCCATCGGCGACGACCGCCGACAGAAGAGATTCGACGGCCGCGAGCAGTGCGATGGTGAACGCCGGCCCGACAAGCTGCCTGATCAGGTCGAGCGACACGGCCGGAATCGTCGGGCGCGGGATGCCGATGGTGAGATCGCCGAAGCGGCTCCCTATCGTCTCGACCTGGAGACCGAGCAGGGGCACGACGATCGTGCCCACGACCACCGCGACGAACGGCGCGGGGATCGTGCGGCTGATACGCGGCCAGCCGACGACGACCGCGAGCGCCAGCCCCGCCACGAGCAATGCATGCGGGTTGATTGTCGAAATGTGCTCGGCGTAGGCGCCCCACTTCTCGACGAACTCCGCCGGCACGTTGTCCATGCGCAGGCCGAGCAGATCCCGGATCTGGCTGGTCGCGATCACCACGGCGATGCCGCTCGTGAAGCCCGTTGTTACCGGGAACGGAATGAACTTGATTGCAGCACCGAGCCGGACCACACCCATGACGATGAGCATGAGCCCCGCCATGACCGTGGCAACGGTGAGGCCCGCAATGCCGTGCACCTGCACAATGCCGTAGACAATGACGACAAACGCGCCCGTCGGCCCGCCGATCTGGACGCGCGAGCCACCGAGCGCAGAGATCAGGAAGCCGGCGATGATGGCGGTGTATATGCCATACTCTGGCGGCAGGCCGGACGCGATGGCGAATGCAATGGCGAGCGGCAGCGCCACGATGCCGACGATGACGCCGGCCGTGACGTCTCCCGCTGCCTGTCTTCTGGTGTAGCCGCGAAGCGCGTACAGAAGTTCCGGGGCGCGATTCACGGAGGGTACGACCGATCCAAGTCAGGTCATCCGCTGAAGTAGTGATGCACACTACACCAGGCGGCACCCTTCTTCAAGCGGCAGGGACGCTACCTGCCACCTGATGGATCGGCCGACGTCGACACGTTGACGTCGATGTTGAGGCGCGCCCCGTCCCATTCCTCCCGGGTGTCCAGGATGCCCTGCCAGATCAGCGCGGCCGCATAGCCGGACTCGCGCGGCGCGCTGCGAAGGTCGAAGCCGGCAGGCCGCGCGACCCAGAGGGGCGGCCGGTCGGAACGCTGGTGGCGGATGAACTCGTCGGCCAGGATCGCATACAGATCCTCGACATTGATGTCATGAGCGTAGAGGCCGGGCGTATAGCGACCCGCAGCGAGCATGCGGCCCATCCAGCTGCGCACGTACGTGGCGAGCTCCGGCGACACCCGGCCGACGCGCTCCACGTCGAGGAAGACGACTGTGCCCGCCGGGAATCCATCAGCGGCTGCAGCCGCGGCGGCCGCGTCGGCGTGCGCGCTTCCCTGCTCCGCAGTGAGGTGCGCACTGCTGCATCGCGGGTCCTCCACGGCCGCCGTATCGGCGGCGGCCCCCGGCATCGCGCGCCAGTCCTGCTCGCCGACGAACAGCACGGCAAACCCCCAGCCGATGTTGCGCAGACTGTCGCGGCGGCCGGTCCACGTGGTGCCCGTATAGCATGGCGCCGGGAGGTAGTACCCTACCCAGCGGTAGGGGGACGATCCGAACCATGCGCGCATCACGGCGTCGCCCGGGTAGTCGCGTGTGTCGAACCCCGGCACACCGCGCAGCGGCCGCTCGGCGACACGCGGCGCGGCGCAGGCGGCGAACCATATCACAATCACCGCAAAGACGGTGGGGAACAGTCTCAGCTGCACGATCCCGCCGTCACTTCAGCCGCATCCCGAAGCGCGTCGTGAACTCGCGCGTCCGCGTGACCATGCACTCCTCCAGCTCCTGGCCGGTGCCGCCGCACGTCAGGTACGATTCGTCCTCGGGCGACGCGACAACGAACAGGTCCACGCGCCCGCTGCGATGGATCACCACGCGCATGTAGCCGGGGGCCGCGGCCCGGTACCGCATGCCTTCGACGTGGCCGAGGCTGCTGAGCTTGCTGCCACTGCCCGACACGACGCTGAAGCGCGGCTCCGGAAAGGAGTCGCTGGCGATGACCTGGAGCGAATGGTCGTGACCGCCCGCGAAGAGCAGCGGCGGTCGCGCCCGGAATGCAGACAGCAGCTGAAGCCGCAGCTCGCGATAGACGATGCTGTTGAGATCCTGCATGATCGTGCCGGACCGGGCGAGCAGGAAGCGCAGACCAAATGCCTTCCAGAACGGCACGAAGCCGGCATGGGCGCCCGCCGACTCGAACGGGTGGTGGGCGGCGATGATGAGGAAGCGGCCCTCAGTCGTGCGGGTCACCTCCTGGGTCTCGCGGAACATGCGCTGCTTCGGAATCGTGTCCTGCGCGAGCAGCCACCACGCGGTGTCATAGAGGAGCAGCCGCGCCTGGCTGCCCACATCGACGATGAACGGGCCCGGCTCTCCCGCCTCCGGCCGCAGGTACACCTCCACGCCGTCGGCGCGGCGGCGATCGAGGAACTCCTCCAGGTGCTTCAGTCGCTCCACGCCGGCGGCATCCCGCGCGTTGCCCCAGTCGTGGTTGCCCGCGATGAAATAGCCCGCCGCGTTATAGCGGCGCGCATTCGCACCCGCCACCACGTCGACCTGGCTCTGCACGATCGCCGAATCCACCGGGTAGTGCTCGGCGGTGTGGCGCAGCCCTTCGGGATACACGATGTCGCCGAGGTACAGCACGGCAACGCCGCCCTCAGTCCCCAGCGCGCCCGCCCACTGCTCCACATCCTGGCGCAGGCGTCGCAAGATCGGGTGGCGCTGGGCATCCGCGTAGCCGGCATCGCCGACCAGATAGATCACACTCTCGACACCGGCCGGATCGGGCTCCGGCACCTGGGATGGGGCGAGCTCCGGCAGCTGCTTCGAGCAACCGGCTGCGCCGAGGAAAAGGGCTGTGCACGCCGCCCGGACCAGTACTGTGCGCGTCATAGTGGGATTCTGAAAACGATGGGTACGCCGGCGCTCGCCGCAGCGGTGCCGTCCTCGCCTTCCGTGAAGAGGTTCAGTGGATTCATGACTCCGATCGTGTTACCGATGACCATTCCCAGGCCGGCGCCGATCGCGGCGCCCGCCCAGCGGCCCTCCGGCGGCTCCCAGATCGTGTTGCCAAGGAGCATTCCGGTGAGGGCGCCGGCACCGAGCCCGATCGCGCCATATACGACCACGCCCTGGAGACGCTCCGGACTGTACAGCCCGAGCCCCGCCCCGGCCGCGCCACCCAGCAATATGGGAGCGGCGCGCCACCCCAGCACGTCATCGATGTCGTGGATGTATCGGCCGAAGCGCGCCTCCAGGACGACGACGGATACCGTCAGATAGGCGCCGGCACCCATACCGGCCAGCCCTCCGATGGTGGTTGCGAGTGCGCGCGACTGCGGCTCCTGTGCCCGCAGGGCGGCTGGCGCCAGCAGCACGACTGTGAGAAGCACTGCCCTTAGGACTCTCATGTCTGCCTGAACGTGGTGTTTACGCTTATGCGCCGCAGCCTCGCGGCGCGTGCCGGTCCCCCACCCGGTCACGGGCGCCGAGGGGGTGCAAGAAACAGGCAACTGCCGCAAGACTGTCGCTCCCGGCCCACGCCCCTATTTTACCGGCGCCGTTGCTGTCGTCATGGATACGGAGGAAGTCATGCGCCCGATCGTCGCACTGTTCGGAAAGTCGCCATTCGGATCGCTCGCGCAGCACGCGGAGCAGGTACGCGCCACAGTTGAGCTCACGACGCCGCTGGTCGAGGCGTTCCTGGCCGGAGACCGCAAGGCGGCGCTCGACCTGTATGAACGGATCTCGAAGCTCGAGCACAAGGCCGACATCGTGAAGAACGATATCCGCGATCACCTGCCGAAATCGCTGATGATGCCGGTGGACCGGGGCGACGTGCTGATGTTCCTGAAGGAGCAGGACAGCATAGCGGATCGAGCCGAGGACGTGGGGGTGCTCGTGACGATGCGCGAAACGGGCGCGCCGAAGGAAATGCATCCACCGGTGATGGCCCTGGTGACTGCGGTGAACGAAGCGGCGCAGGCATGGTTCAAGGTCGCGTCGGAGCTGCCATCGCTCGAGGGAGCGTCGTTCGCCGGACCGGAAGTGGATCGCATGATGGAGCAGATCCGCAGGATCTCGAACCTGGAGTGGGAAGCGGACAAGCGGCAGGCGGAAGCCACGCGCATCATGTTCGATCATGAGCCGGAGATCGGCGCCGTGTCCGTAGTGCTGTGGATGAACATCTTCCGCGCGCTCGGCAACATCGCGGACCACGCGGAGAACACGGCCGATCTGCTCCGCGTGATGCTCGCGAAACGATGACCCTCGGCTTCATAATCCTCGCCGGAGTCCTCATCGGCGGGTTGTACATGGCCTGGGGGATCGGGGCCAACGACGTGGCCAACGCGATGGGCACGTCGGTGGGCTCCGGCGCGCTCACCCTCCTCGGTGCGATCGTGCTGGCGGGAGTCCTCGAGTTCGCCGGTGCCGTCCTGATCGGATCGAACGTCACGCAGACCATCAGCAAGGGAATCATCGATACGGCAATGTTCGATGTGGACGGGCCGTGGGGCGAGCGCGGGCCGATATTGCTCGCGGTCGGGATGCTGTGCGCGCTCATCGCCGCCGCCGCCTGGCTCCACACGGCGACGCACTTCGGCCTGCCGGTCTCCACCACCCACTCGATCGTCGGCGCAGTCATCGGCATCGGTCTCGTGAGCTTCGGTCTGGATGGCGTGGACTGGGGCAAGCTGCTGCAGATCATGATGAGCTGGGTGGTGTCGCCGATGCTCGGCGGACTGCTCGCCTTCCTCAGTTTCTTTGCGATCCGCAAGTTCATTCTGAACACGCCGGACCCCGTCGCGGCGACGATCCGGACGTCGCCGTGGATCGTCGGGTTCGTCGTGATGCTGCTGGTGCTGTCCTTCATCTACAAGGTGCTCGGCAACCGGATGGACGTGCCGCCCGTGGTGATGTCGTTCGCGGTGGCGGGCGCGGCCGGCGTGGTCTCCGCTGTACTGGCGTCCGCGCTCACGCGCAACATGACACCGGCGCCCGGCATGAGCCCCTACCAGTTCGTGGAGCGGGTGTTCGCGCTGCTCCAGATCGGCACTGCCTGCTTCGTCGCGTTCGCGCACGGCGCCAATGACGTGGCCAACGCGATCGGACCCGTGGCCGCCGTGGTGTCGCTGTCGCAGGCCGGGTACGCCGCGGTGCCCGCCACGGTGGGCGTGCCGCTCTGGGTGCTGGTGCTGGGCGGCGGCGGCATCGTGCTCGGCCTCGCCACGCTCGGCTACAAGGTGATCGCCACGATCGGCAAGGAGATCACCGAGATCACACCGACCCGCGGATTCAGCGCCGAGTTCGGTGCGGCCGCCACGGTGCTGCTGGCGAGCAGTCTCGGCCTGCCGATCTCGACGACGCACACGCTCGTCGGTGCAGTCATCGGTGTCGGCTTTGCGCGCGGCATCGGCGCGCTCAACCTGCGCGTCATCCGCAACATCGTGAATTCCTGGCTGGCGACGGTCCCGGTCGCAGCGTGTGCGTCCGCGCTGCTCTTCTTCATTGCCCGGATCTTTGTGGGCTGACAAGTAGCCCCGGACCCATACAAGCGCGTCAGAACCGGCGGCAGCGAGCGTTCCGGGCGGAACCCGTTGCGGTTCATGAGGGTTATCATATCCACCCCCTTCCGGCGTAGCCGCGGGCGGGGCATCGGTCGTGGACTCCAGGGATACCTGCCGGCTAAATTGGCTGAAGGATCCGCGGCGGACGGAGACCGAATCCGACATCACAGGAATGCCATGAAGCGCCTTCATACGTGCTACGCCCTGCTTGCGGCCGGCCTTCTCCTGGGCGCGTGCAACGAATCTTCGTTCGATCCGCAGGAGCCTGCGACCGTATCGGTGAGCGGCAGCGTACCGACGAGCCGCGCGGTCGGCCAGACCGTGACGCCGACCGTGGTCGTGCGCGATGTCGCGGGAAGGGTCGTCGCCGGCGCGGTCGTGACGTTCCAGGTGACGGCCGGGGGCGGCAGCGTCAGCAGCTCGACCGTCACGACGAACAACAGCGGTACAGCCAGCGTCACGTGGACGCTCGGACCGGAGCCCGGCGTGAACACTCTCGTGGCGACGGTCCCCGGGCTCGACCCGGTGACGTTCACGGTCACGACGTGCGGCGTTTTCTGCATCGACATCCGCTATGTGGGCACAGTGAGCGCGGCGCAGGAAGCTGCGTTCACGAATGCGCGGCTGCGTTGGCAGCAGGTGATCACAGGCGACCTGCCGAACGTGCAGATGAACATTCCCGCCGGTGCGTGCAAGGATGCGGACGGCGAGGCGCTGGTAGACCATCCCGCCGTGAACGAGGTGGTCGATGACCTGCTGGTCTACGTGCAGGTTGATTCGATCGACGGGCCGGGCAAAGTCCTCGGCAGTGCGGGGCCGTGCTACATCCGCAACACCAGCCGGCTACCGGTGTTCGGGATCATGCGCTTCGACCGGGCCGACCTGACGCTGATGGCGCAGAACGGGATCCTGGGCGACGTGATCCTGCACGAGCTCGGGCATGTGCTCGGCTTCCCGACCATCTGGAGCGATCCGCAGTTCGGCCTGCTCCAGGATACGGCGTCCAACCCGTACTTCTCGGGTACCGGGGCACTGTCGGCGTTCCAGCTCGCGGGCGGCGTAGCGGTCAACGGAGTGGGCGTGCCGGTCGAGAACACGGGCGGCGAGGGCACGCGGCTGAGTCACTGGCGGGAGGCCGTGCTGGGCAACGAGCTGATGACCGGCTTCATCAGCGCGGGGGGCAATCCGCTGAGCGCGATTACGATCGGCTCCCTGGAGGACATCGGCTATACCGTGGACTACAATGCCGCCGATCTCTACTCGGTGCCGTCGCCACAGCGGGCATTGTGGAACGCGAGTACATGGCGCTACGAGATCACGGAACGGCCGATGGCGGCGCCGCACATCCTGCCCTGAGCCGGTGGAGTCGGCGCGTCCGTGCGGCGCGGCTGACATCGCGGCAGACATCGGATCGGAGCGCGCCGGCGGTTGCACGGCGCGCTCCGATTGTTATTCTGTACGACCCCCCAGAACAGGAGAAGTCATGGCCCGGAGCCACGCTGGCCGCACCTCGACCGCTGCAGGTTTTCTGCTTCTCGCATGCTCGCTGACGCTGGCCGCGCCGGTCCGCGCCCAGCAGCCTGCGCAGCGCAACATGCCGCCCGCGCGCGATGCGCGCATCTACGACATCGTCGATGACGTGTCGGCCGAGCGGATCGAGGCGGACATCCGGACGCTGGCCGGCTTCGGCACGCGAAACACGTACTCCGACACGCTCTCGGCCACGCGCGGTATCGGCGCTGCGCGGCGCTGGATCAAGGCGGAGTTCGACCGCATCTCCAACGCGTGCGGCGGCTGTCTTGAGGTCTCGTATCAGTCCTCCACTGTCCAGGGGCGGCCACAGGGCGCCACGGAGCCGCAGCCAGTGAACGTGGTGAACGTGATCGCGATCCTGCGCGGCACCACGCATCCGAACCGCTACGTCATCATGGCGGGCGACATCGATTCGCGCGCCTCCAATGGCTCGGACTTCACGAGTGACGCGCCGGGCGCCAACGACAACGCGAGCGGGATGGCCGGCGTGATCGAGGCAGCCCGCGTCATGTCGCAGCGTCGCTATGGCAAGAGCGTCGTATTCGTCGGGCTGTCCGGTGAGGAGCAGGGTCTCTGGGGTGGCCAGCACATGGCGAGTGTGGCGCAGGAGGCCGGCTGGATCATCGAGGCAGTGCTCAACAACGACATGATCGGCAACATCGAAGGGCTCGACGGTGTCATCGAGAACACCGTGTTCCGCGTGTTCTCCGAGCCGACGCCCGTCACCGAGACGGAGCGTGAACGGCGTTCGCGCCGCACGGCCGGCGGCGAGGTGGATGGCATATCGAGGCAGCTGGCGCGGTACGTCGAACGAATCACGAGCGAGTATTTCACGAACCTGGACGCCATGATGATCTATCGCCTCGACCGCTTCGGCCGCGGCGGACATCACCGTCCGTTCAATGATCTCGGATATCCCGGCGTGCGCATCATGGAAGCGCACGAGAACTACACTCGTCAGCATCAGAACATCCGGACAGAGGATGGCATCGAGTACGGCGACGTAGTGGAAGGCGTGAACTTCGACTACGCACGCAAGCTGACGGGTGTGAATGCGGCGGTCCTGTCCGCACTCGCGTGGGCGCCGCCGCCGCCTGACACGGTGCGCATCCGCGGCGCGGTGCGGCCGTCCACGTCCGTATCGTGGTCGGCGGTGAACGACCCGAACCTGGCCGGCTACAAGATCTACTGGCGTCTCACGACGGCGCCGCAGTGGACGGACTGGGTGTTCGCAGGGGACGCGACCGAGCACGTCATGGAGAACATCATCATCGACAACTACGTATTCGGCGTCGCTGCCGTGGGCCGCGACGGCAACGAGAGCGTAGTGGTTTTCGGCCGGTAGCGGCCGCATTTCATCCGCCGGCGGCGGCATTCCGCCCCGCCGGCGGCTACATCCTGCCCCCGCGGATGGACCTATCCTGCCCCCGCGGAGTTACACCCTGTGACCGCCGCGAGTGACGCGCGGATCGGGAACGCCCGCTCCGCCGCCTCACTGCGCGACTTCTCCCATGGCCATGCTGGCCGCTGGTTTGCACGGGTATGCGTCCCATGGACGACACCACGGTTTCCGATCGGATTGCGCGCTTCGTACGGCGTCTGAATCTGCCGCCCTGGCTGGACCGCCTGGCCGGCCACGTGCGCTGGCCGCTCGGCCCGCACCAGACACTGGTTGCGGGGCTGATCGCCCTGACGGCCGGCATGATGCTGTACATGAACTGCGGCGTGGGCGGCTGTCCGGACGTACGCCAGCTGGCAGCGTATCAGCCGGGGGGTGCACCGGTGCTGCTGGATCGCGACGGTGAGAAATTCGCGGACCTGGCGCCGTTCGAGCGCGACGTCGTATCGCTCGACAGTCTGCCGTACTACGTACCGGCCGCGTTCGTGGCCGTCGAGGACCGGCGGTTCTGGGATCATGGCGGCGTGGACTGGGTGCGGGTTTTCGGCGCGGCGCTAGCGAACGTGCGCGCGATCGGCGTGGCGCAGGGGTCGAGCACGATCCCCATGCAGCTGGCGCGGAACGTATTCCCGAAGGACCTGCCGGGCACGCAGCGCACGATGAAGCGGAAGCTGCAGGAAGCGCGCGTCGCGCGGAACATCGAGAAGCGTTTCGAGAAGCACGAGATCCTCGAGATGTACCTCAACCACATCTATTTCGGCGGCGGCGCGTATGGCATCGAGGCCGCGGCGCAGCTCTACTTCGACAAGCCCGCGACCGAGCTGACGCTGGCCGAGACTGCGACTCTGGCAGCGTTGCCGAAGGCGCCGGCACACTACGACCCGCGGCGGCGGCCGGAGCGCAGTCTGGAGCGGCGCAACCTGGTCCTGAGCATCATGGAGGAGCAGGACGTCATCGACGCGGAGACCGCGACGGAGGCGCGTGAGGAGGAGCTGGCCGTCAACACGAGCAGCGAACGGGATCGCACGGGCATACCGCTGGGTGCATACTACATCGACATCGTGCGCGGCCTGCTCGAGGACCGGTTCGGTGAGGAGCTGTACCGCTCACGGCTGCGGATCCACACGACGCTGGATCAGCGGGCACAGCGCTCGGCGGAGAAGGAGCTGGAAGCGCAGTTGAAGCGACTCGACGGCCAGGTGCGCAAGGGCGCGGGCGACCTCCAGGGCGCGGTGGTCATCATGGAGGCGCAGACGGGCGACGTCCTCGCGCTGGTCGGCGGCCGCAACCCGGCGACGTCGCGTTACAATCGTGCGCTGCTCGGCCGTCGGCAGGTGGGCAGTGCGTTCAAGCCGTTCGTGTATGCGGCGGCGCTGCAGGACGGCATCCCGACGAGCCAGCTGGTGCTGGACGCGCCGTTGCGCATGGAACTGTCGCGCAATGACGTGTGGGAGCCGGAAAACTACGACGGCTCCTACGAGGGCAACGTATCGCTGCGCCACGCGCTGGTACGCTCGCGCAACATACCCACGGTGCGTCTGGCGTCGGCGGTCGGCATCGACGATGTCGCGACCATGGCGCGCCAGGCAGGCGTGACCGCGGCGATGGACGAGACGCCGTCCCTGGCGCTCGGTACCGTCGCGATGAGCCCGCTGCAGCTCGCGTCCGCCTACACTACGTTCGCGACGCTCGGCAGCACGGCCGAGCCGCGCTACATCGTCAGCGTCGAGGATCAGGACGGCAAAGTGCTGTGGGAGACCGCCCCGGCATCGAAGAGCAGCGGCCTGCGGCCCGCTGTCGCCTACATCATCACGGACATCCTGCGCGACGCTGTGAATTACGGCACCGGGACGGGCGTGCGCACTGCGGGGTTCCGCGGCGCGGTCGCCGGCAAGACGGGTACGACGAACAATGCGACGGACGCGTGGTTCGTCGGCTACACACCGGAGGTCGTGGGAACGGTGTGGATCGGGTACGACAAGCCGAGTCCGCTCGGCAGCGCAGCCACGGGTGGTGGATTCGCCGCGCCCGTCTTCGGCCGCATCATGCGGCAGGTCTATACCGACCGTGCCGTGCCGGAGTGGACCCAGCCGGCCGACGTGCTGGAGTACCGCGTCGATCCATACACGGGGCTCGTGCTCGAGAATGGCTGCAATCCGAACGGGACGCATGCGACATCCGAGCTGTTCCTCCAGGAGTACGTGCCGGCGAGCGACTGCCCGTATCGCGACTGGTGGGGCGACTTCTGGAACCGCGTCGGCGGCATCTTCGGCGAGGACGACGATCGCGCAAGAGACAACGACCGCTTCGATCGACGCGGTCAGGATCGTGAGCGCGACATCCGCAGACGTGAAGAGGAGCAGGCGCGCGAGCGCGATCGTGCGATGGAGGAGTTCATGCGCCAGCGCGCGGAGCGGCTGCGCCAGGAAGCGCGCGGCCGCCGCGGCAACAGTCGGCGGGGCGGCAACTAGGTCAGCCGCAGTGCCGCGGCCTTGTCGATCAGGCCAGGTGAGTGAAATGGGACAGCCCCCGACCGGAGTGATCCGGCCGGGGGCTGTGGACGTCAGTGGTGCGTATCAGCGACGGCCGCCGAGCACGAGCCCGACGCCGAAGTTGAACACGGGATCCGAGTCCTCAATGGAATTCATGGACATGCCGGCGCCCGCATAGACGGACGACATGCCGAGGCGCAGACCGGTGTTCAGACCGAACTCGTTCTGCGTGTCCGACTGCGTCTCGCCGCCGACGTCTCCGCTGGTGCGGAACCAGAGGAACTGCGGCACGGCGAACAGCGTGACGTTCATGCGGCCGGCCGGGAGCGTGGTGCCGAGACCGACGCCGACCGGAACCACGATCTGATTAATGTCGACGGTCGTGCCGAGAAAGTCGGTGCTGAAGCTGGAGTACGACACGCCGACGGTCGGGCAGGCCGACAGGCGGGATGACTGCGTCAGCTCGTAACCGCCGTTGGCGCCGAACGTCGTGATGTTGTCGCCGCCTGCGTCCGGCTTGGTGACCGACACGCCGCCGTTGAACGCGAGCGGGCCGTTGAGGTTGGCGTTCACTCCGCCCGTATAGGACTTGAAGCCTTCGCCCATGCCCATGCCGCCCTCGATGCCGTACTGACCGCCGCCGACCGGCGCGCCCATGCAGGCCTGGCCATAGGCCACGACCGGGGTGGCGAGCAGGCCGAGGGACATCGTGACAAACCTGAGTGCCTTCATGTGAATCTCCTCTGCAGCTCCATCGCTGCCCGCCGCTGTTGGTAGCCGAGAGAACACGTGGCGGCGCACACGTGCTCACCGTATCGGTGCTCCGGCCGTCTATGGCCCGGTGCTCCCGCGAGACCTGCACGCGCACGGGCGAGGATCGCACGCACACGTCGGATTGATCTGCTGCTCGTCATCGAGCATTTACTGCCGTGTTTCGGGCTTCAGCGAACGGCCGCCGGGGAACCGGCAGCCGTACCGCGGTGGGGAGCCGCAGCACGATTCGCAATGAGCGGTGGGAAGCGCAATATCCGGGCACAGGAAGGCTCCGGGGCACATGGAGACGCTTTAAGCACTTCGATAAGCAGCTCACATCATATTGACTGCCACGATCTTACGGCCGACGAACCGCGTCGGACGGCACCCATTGTATCGCTCCTCTGCGGAGTGCAACCTGGAATCGGAAATGAACCGCATCCGTTACAGCCTTCTCGCTGCCGCTACATTTTTGCCGGTCCTCACGGCCTGTGGCCCCGACGCGCCCGCCAGCGCCGCCGCTGCTCCCGAGATCGCTGCGGTCGCGCCGGCGGAGGTTGTGATCCGCACGCGTGACAACGTCTTCTACGAAGCGCCCGACACGCTCGCGGCGGGGTTGACGAACATCCGCCTGATCAACGACGGTCCCATGTTCCACCATGTCTGGCTGGTCCG
Organism: Longimicrobiales bacterium; assembly: GCA_035461765.1. Lineage (GTDB taxonomy): Bacteria > Gemmatimonadota > Gemmatimonadetes > Longimicrobiales > RSA9 > SH-MAG3. The sequence continues at coordinate 44,211 of DATHUY010000077.1, read as the reverse complement.
GCTCGAGGACGGTCATACCGTCAATGAGCTGCTCGAGCATTTCAAGGCCGGCGGCCCGCCGCCGTCCTGGGCGGTGGATGTGGGCGGCCCGAACACGCCCGGCATGCCGGGTGGTGAGACGGCAGCGACGATCGACCTGGAGCCGGGCACCTATGCCCTCCTGTGCGTCATTGATCTGCCGGATGGCGTCCCCCACATGATGCAGGGCATGGTGCGCCAGGTGACGGTCGTGCCCGCGGCCGGACCCGAGGCGACGCTTCCGGAAGCCGACATCGTGATGACCCTGAACGACTATTCATTCGACACGGATAAGCCCATTACGGCCGGCCGCCGTACGATCCGCGTCGTGAACGCCGCGGCGCAGCCCCATGAGGCCCTGATCGTCAAGCTGGAGCCCGGCCGCAATGTCCAGGAGTTCATGGATTTCCTCATGAAGCCGGAGGGCGCACCTCCGGGACAGGTCCTCGGTGGAGTCACGGGCATGGCGCAGGGCGGCATGAACCAGATCACGCTCGAGTTCGAGCAGGGCGACTATGCGCTGATCTGCTTCATCCCCGACGCTGGAGATGGCCGACCGCACTTCATGCACGGCATGGTTCAGCAGATCCACGTCATGTAGTCGCCGGTGTCCCCGCGGGCGAGGCCGTATTACGTTGGGGCTGCGTGCAGCACGGACCCGCCCAAGGGGGACGTTTGGGTGCAGGCGATGTGACACGACTGCTGGGAGCAGTGCGTGCGGGCGACCGCGAGGCGCTCGACGCACTGCTTCCTCACGTCTATGAGGAACTGCGGGGCATCGCGCGGGCGCAGGTGCGCCGTGCGGGCAGTGATCCGACCCTGCAACCGACCATGGTCGTGCACGAAGCGTATATGAAGCTGTCCAGAAGCAGCGCTGTCCCCGCCCTCGACCGGTCGCACTTCCTTTCGATCGCCGCTGCCGCCATGCGGCAGGTGCTGGTCGACCACGCCCGCGCGATGCTGTCGCGCAAGCGGGGCGGCGGGTGGAAGCAGACGCTGCTTACGGCAGGGAGCCAGACCTACGAGCTGCAGCCGGAGGACGTGATCGCGCTCGACCGGGCCCTGGAGGGCCTGGACGAGCGGCAGCGCCGGATCGTCGAATGCCGGTACTTCGCGGGCATGGAGGAGCGGGAGATCGCCGAGGTGCTGGGCGTCTCCGACCGCACAGTGCGTCGCGAATGGGTCAAGGCACGGGCGTGGCTGTACGCGGCGCTTTACGGGACCGCTGAGGGCGAAGCCGACGGTACCCGTTTGCCCGCTGACGGCTGACGACCGCCGCGGGGAACGGCGCCCGGCAGCTCAATGCTGCCACGGGCCGTTCGGTGATTCACGGCGCAGTCAGGCGGGTGCGTCCGCTCCCGCGATGCCGAGCTCGTGCCTGAGCTGATCGCGGGCGGCAGCGATGCGGTCGCGTACCTGGTCGCGCAGGAGCGGCACGTCCGCGCGTGTGAGGTGAGCGGTCTCGATGGGCTCGAGAACGCGTGCCTCGGCCGTGGCGCGGTTGAACCGGAAGGATCCCTTCGCCATGGCATGGCGGGTGCCGGCAACCGCAATCGGCAGGACGGGCAGGCCGAGCTCGACGGCGACGCGGAAGGCGCCATCGCGGAACGGGAGCAGCTGGTCCGTCGGCGAACGCGTGCCCTCGGGAAGCACGATCACGGAGACGCGCTTGCCGAGCCGGTCGCGGATTCCGTTCATGGCCTCGGCGCGGCTGCGCGAGTCTCCACGGTGGACGGGGATATCGCCGGCCATGCGCATGAGCCAGCCCATGAGCGGCACGCGCATGACTTCCGCCTTCGACAGCCATTTCATCTCCCAGGGGAGGTGGCTGATGAGAAAGATATCCGCGTACGACTCGTGGTTGGCGACCACTACGTAGGGGCGGCGCGGATCCTTGATGACGACGCCGGAGGTACGGAAGCGCCACAGGGGGTTGATGGAGACGAACGCGACGGCTGCGCGGCGGAACCAGAGGCCGACCGTATAGCGGCCGGGGTCCGACGGCACGGTGAACACGTAGATCACGGCGAGCAGCACTACCCACACCGCGACAATGACCGCCACGGCGGACCACAGCAGCACGGACAGCACACTGCGCGTCCAGCTCTGATTTTCATCTCTGTTCTCGACCGCCGGCATGGGCTCCCGTTCGCAAGCGCTGGATGACTGTCGAATGTACCCCGCAGCCGTCCGGCCGTTGAACGGTCCGTGCCGTCCGACAGCCGGGCGCGGCGGATATCCTGTCCCCGCAGGGTCATTCATCGCAAATTATTGAGGATCGCATCCCGCGCGCCATCACCATGAACGATCCGTCCATGCCAACAGACCGCGAGCGCGTCGAGTCGGTCTTCGAAGCGGCACTCGAGCTCGAGCCGGAGCGGCGCCAGGAGTTCGTGCTGGCGTCGTGCGGCACGAACGAGGCCATGCGCGCGGCCGTGCTCAGGCTGCTGTCCGCGCACGAGCGCGAGGCTGGCGTGCTCGATGTGCCACCGGACGTGCTCTTCGGGGAGCCGTCCATGCCCGAGCGGCTCGGCGCATATCGGCTGCTGCGTGAGATCGGCCATGGCGGCATGGGCGTGGTGTATGACGCGGAGCGCGACGATGGCCAGTTCCGCCGCCGCGTCGCGATCAAGATCATCCGGCGCGGCTCCGACCCCGCGCTGCTGCAGCGCATTCTGGCCGAGCGCCAGATCCTTGCCGGTCTCGACCACCCGAACATCGCACGACTGCTCGACGGTGGCGTCACGCCGGACGGCCGGCCGTACCTGGTGATGGAACATGTGGACGGGCTGCCGATCGACGTGTACTGCGAGCGCATGCGGCTCACGGTGCCGGAGCGGCTCGCGCTTTTCGTGACGGTGGCGCGGGCGGTCGACTTTGCGCACCGCAGTCTCGTCGTGCATCGCGACCTCAAGCCCTCGAACATTCTCGTGACGCCGGACGGTCGGGCCAAGCTGCTGGACTTCGGCGTCGCCAAGCTGCTGCATCCGTGGATGATGGCCGACACGCCCGAGACGGGGGCGGGTCGCGCGCTGACGCTGGAGTACGCGAGTCCCGAGCAGCTGCGTGGTGACAGTCTGACGACCACGACCGACGTGTATTCGCTCGGCGTCGTGTTGTACGAGCTGCTTGCCGGGCGACGTCCGCACGAGCAGCACGAGCCATCGATCGCGGCGCACGCAGCCGCGGTGTGCGATGGTGACATCGAGCATGCGAGTGCGCGCGTGCTCCGCAGCGAGACGCTGCGGAGCGGTGAGCATGATCGAACGATCGAGCCGGCAGCCGTCGCACGGGCCCGCCAGACGACGCCGCAGCGACTTGCAAGGCAGTTGCGCGGGGATGTCGATGCGATCCTCGACATGGCCCTGCGTGCGGAGCCGCCGCGGCGCTACGGCTCCGTGGAGCTGATGGCGCAGGACATCGAGCGACACCTGACGCACCGCACGGTGCTGGCGCACCAGGGCAGTCGCGGCTACGCATTCGCGAAAATGGTCCGCCGCCATCGTCTGCCGGCCGCTGCCGTGATCGTGACGTTATCAGCCGTGCTGCTGGGAGCCGGAGCGGCGGCGTGGCAGGCTGCGATCGCGGGCCGCGAGCGGGAGCGCGCGGAGCTGGCGCTGCGGGATGCGGAGCAGGTCGCGGAGTTCCTGGTCGGGATGTTCGATGCTGGCGAGCAGGCGCCGCAGGCCGTGAGCGTGCACGACCTGATGCAGCGCGGCATGAGCCGTATCGAGCAGCTGAACGCGCAACCGGATGTGCAGGCCCGGGTGCTCGGTGCGATGGGCGCGATTCACGAGGGTATTGGCGCCTACGAGGACGGACAGCTCGCGACCGAGCAGGCGCTGGCCATGCTGAATGAGAACGGTACCGCGGAGTCCGCGCAGGGTGCACGACTGCTCGTACAGCTCGGCACACTGCTGCGTCGGCGCGGAGAATACGACAGCGCGCAGACCGTGTTCGAACGGGCGCGCGGCATCCAGGAGCGGGTGCTGGAGCCGACCGACCCCGAGCTCAGCATCACGCTGCAACGCCTCGCCGGCATCGCCATCTACCTCGGCGATTTTGCGGAGGCGGAGCGGCGTGCGCGCGCCGCACTGGACTTCCAGCTCCGGACGCTCGGCCGGGACCACCGCATGCGGGTGAACATGCTCGCGCAGCTCGGCGCGATCCAGCGCGCCCGCGGTGATCGCGCGGGGGCCGAGCGCACGCTGCGCGAAGCGGTGGCACTGCGGCCGCGCGCCACGGGGTCGACGCGCCACGAGATTCTGAACGACCGCTTTCAGCTCGCGACCATCGTGTTCGCCGACCCTGCCCGCGCGCAGGAGGCCGAGGCGATGTTCCGCGCGGAGCTCCCTTCCCTGAACGAGGAGTCGCCGGACGACCTGTTCTTCATCACCTGGGCGGAGAACTCGATCGCCGACCTGCTCGCCCGACGCGGCGATCTCGCGGGCAGTGAAGAGCTGCGACTTCACGTGCTCGAGTTACGCCGCGGCCGGCTCGGCGCGGATCATCCCGCGACGGCCGAGAGCACGCTCGAGCTGGGCAACCTCAGGCTGCGGCAGGGACGGACCGATGAGGCGCGCCAGCTGATCGGCGAGGCCACGCGCATCTACCGGCGCAGCCTCGGCGAGCGCCACCCAATGTACGCGCAGTCCCTCATGCGCCTGGGAGATGTGCTCATGCAGTCCGGGGACCTTCAGGGTGCGGACTCGGCTGTCTCCGTCGCGCTCGCGATCCGGGCCGAGCGTTACGGACCGCAGAGTCACGGGTATATCGATGCGCTGCGCACCCGTGCACTCATCCAGACACGCATGGGCCTGTTCACCAGCGCGGAAGCCCTCCTCCGCGACGGACTCGAGCTCGCCGAAACCGCTGGCGCGGCCGGCGCCCTCCGGAGTCTGCACGCTGCCTTCGTCGAGCTCTACACCGCCTGGAACCGCCCCGCCGACGCGGCCCGGCACCGCCAGCTGGCCGCCCCCGCCAACTGATCCACCGCGCGCCGCCGCAAAGCGGCAACGATGTCCGCCGTACTCCGTGTTTCACGTAAACCCTTCCAGAAGCACATGAACATCACCACGAGACACGGAGAACTCCCATGCGCTGGAAGCCAGATCCGACGTTTTACGCATCACCGAAGCACGCGATGGACGCGCCGGCGGAGAAGCTGGCCTATGTCGCGCTCCTGAACCCCGGCCGCGAGCGGCCCGACGCCATCGGCGTGGTCGACGTAGACCCGGAGTCCGCCTCGTACGGCCAGCTGGTCGGCCAGGCGGACATGCCCGGCGTGGGAGATGAGCTGCATCATTTCGGCTGGAACGCGTGCAGCTCGCACCTGTGCGCCTATGCACCGGCGCCTCACATGGAGCGGCGGTACCTGATCGTGCCCGGGATCGCTTCGTCGCGTATCGCGATCTTCGACACGAAGGCGGACGCGCGCAGCCCCGAGCTGGTGAAGGTCATCGAAGGGCAGACGATCGCGGATCGCACCGGCTACACGACCCCGCACACGGTGCATTGCGGACCGGACGGCATCTACGTGAACGCGCTCGGCGGTGTGGAGGGTGACGGGCCGGGCGGCGTGTTCATGCTGGACCACGAGACGTTCGACGTGAAGGGTGCGTGGGAAGAGGAGCGCGGCCCGCAGTACCTGGCGTACGACTTCGGGTGGCATCTCGGCCAGGACACGATGATCACGAGCGAGTGGGGCACGCCGAACATGGTGAAGGACGGCGTGAACCCGGAGCTGCTGATGGGCGGGAAGTACGGCCACGCGCTGCACGTCTGGGACCTGCGCAAGCGCCGTCACGTGCAGACCCTGGATCTCGGCGCGGAGCAGCAGATGGTGCTGGAGCTGCGCCCGGCCCGTGACCCGTCCAAGGCGTACGGCTTCGCCGGTGTCGTGATCTCGCTCGAGGACCTCTCGGCGTCCGTATTCCTGTGGTACCGCGAGGGGACGAACGGGAAATCGGAGTGGAAGACGAAGAAGGTGATTACCATCCCTGCCGAGCCGGCCGACGCGGACGATCTGCCGCCTCTCCTGAAGGGCTTCGGTGCGGTCCCGCCACTCATCACGGACCTGAACCTGAGCCTCGATGACCGCTACCTGTACGTCTCCTGCTGGGGCACGGGCGAGCTGCGTCAGTACGACGTGTCGAATCCGTTCGAGCCGGAGCTCACGGGCAGCGTCCGCATCGGTGGCATCGTGAAGCGCACGCCGCATCCGGCACAGCCGGAACAGCCGCTGAACGGCGGCCCGCAGATGGTGGAGCTCAGCCGCGACGGCCGGCGCGTGTACCTCACGAATGCGCTTTACTCGCCGTGGGACGAGCAGTTCTATCCGGACGGCATCAGGAGCTGGATGGTCAAGCTCGATGTGGGCGCCAGGGGCGGCATGGCATTCGACGAGAAGTTCTTTTTCGAGGCGGATGCCGGCATGCGTACGCACCAGGTCCGGCTGCAGGGCGGCGACGCGTCCTCGGACTCGTTCTGCTACTCATGAGCGCGCTCGATGCGGGTCCGGTCGTCGCGCTGGTCACACTGGGCGCGGTGCACGGCGTGAACCCGGCCATGGGTTGGCTGTTCGCGGTCGCACTGGGGCTGCAGGAGCGGAGGGCGCGCGCCGTATGGCGCGCCCTCCCGCCGCTCGCGCTCGGCCACGCTCTGTCCGTGGCCGTCGTGGTGGTGGTCGGTGCGGCTGCAGGGCGCGTGCTGCCTCCCGATCTGCTCCGCTGGGGAACGGCGGGGGTGCTGCTCACGTTCGGCATCCGGCGCCTGTTCCGCGGTCACGGCCATCCGCGCTTTGGCGGAATGCGTGTGGGTCCGCGGGACCTGGCCGTATGGTCGTTCCTGATGGCGACGGCGCACGGCGCCGGCCTGATGGTGCTGCCGTTCGTCATGCCGGATGCAGCGAGCGGTCACGGTGCGCATATGGCCCATGCCGCCGCTTTCGGTGGTGAGGCGTCCGCGGCGGCCGCGGCGGCGATCCACGCGGCAAGCTATCTGCTCGTCACGGGCGTGCTCGCCGTGGTCGTCTATGAGCGGGTCGGCCTGCGCATGCTGCGAACGGCGTGGATCAACCTCGACGTGCTGTGGGCGCTCGCGCTCATTGCGACAGCACTCGTCACACCGTTCCTCTGAGGTGTGCGATGCGCCCGAGGGATGCGGCACGTGCTCTCGAGCACAGCCGCCGGCATGGCGGAGACCCCGGGCGGGGCGAGCACATGGCGGGCTATGGCCTGATGGGACTTACGTTCGCTTCCGGCGACATTCTGGCCTTCCGATGCTTCACTGCGTCGTCCATCGGCCCGCCGTACCGCTCCATCTGGCACCGCCGCCCCGATGGCCGCTGGGTGATCCACACGAATGTCGAGCCGTCGCGTGCGTGTCCCCGCTATTTCGGGCCGGCCCTCGACGCATATGATGTCGATGACATCGAGGTCTCCTGGAATGGTCCGTCGGAGATCTCGATCGCGGCGTCACGGTCGCGGCTCCACGTGGCCATGCGGCTGGCGGCCTCACCACTCACGCGCCTGATCGGCGCCGCATCCAGCGCTGCGCCCGACGCGATCCTGCAGCGGCGACGCGCAGGCTCCTTCGCCGGCGGAATCCTCGGCGCCGGGTCCCTGTCACTTGCGGGCCGGGCACCCGCAGGCCATCAGTTCATCATCCGGCCGCGCGCACTGTGGCGCGTGGCCGCGGCCGCCGCGGTGATCGAGGGTCGCGATGCCGGGCCGGTCGCCGTACTGTCACAGCAGAGCGCGCTCGGCGAGTTCCTCATCCCGAAGCGGGGACTGTTCGCGACGGGGCGGGTTACGTTCACGGCTCCGGCCGACGTGGCACAGCTCTTCCCGTAACAGGGGTGCCCGGACGCGGAACCCGTTCTGCAGAACGGCTCAATGGCGCATTGACCTGTCCCGCCGGGACGGCTCCACCATGCCGTGATGGGCCGCGACAATGGATCGGCGCGCCGTTCTGCAGAACGGGTTCCGCGTCCGACGTGTTACCGAAACGGAGGCGTCTCATGCCCGATGTCACGATTCACAATGTGCCGCAGGAAGAGCTGGCAGCCCTGGAATCGCGCGCGGCACGACACGGCCGTTCGACCGAGGCCGAGCTGATGCATCTCATTCATGAGGCCGCAGGCGAGGAACGGCTCGTAACGGAGCTGGAGCGCGCCACGAAGGCCGTGGAAGACCGACTGTCAGCCGCGCCGACGACAGAGCCGCCGCGCCGCCGCTACCGCAGCGTTGAGCCGACCCCGCGGCGGCGTTAAGCCCCGAAGACGAAGCACACTCTGGCCGCGGTCCGGAGGACGCACGGCCGGGCGACGGACCGCCGCAGCCATGGCGGTCCGTTCCGCAGCCTCGCGGACTTGCAGCATCCTGCCAGTCTACGTCGCACTCCTTGCGAGCATCTCCCACAGGTACGCGTACGTGAGCGCAGTCATGCGTGCGCGCTGCTCGCTCGTTACACCTGAACCGTGGCCGCCTTCCGTATTCTCGAAGTAGTAGAACGGCAGTCCCATCGATTCCATGAGCGCGGCCATCTTGCGCGCGTGTCCGGGATGCACGCGGTCGTCGCGCGTGGTGGTGGTGAACAGAACCTTCGGGTACTCGACACCGGGCCGCAGGTTGTGATACGGTGAGTAGCGGCCGATGTACGCCCACTCGGCCGGCACATCAGGGTTGCCGTACTCGGCCATCCAGCTCGCACCGGCGAGCAGCTGGTTGTAGCGGCGCATGTCGAGCAGCGGCACCTGCACCACGACAGCGTCGAACAGATCGGGCCGCTGCGTAAATGCCACTCCGACGAGCAGTCCGCCATTGCTGCCGCCCATGATGCCCAGGTGCTCCGGCGAGGTGATTCGACGCGCAATGAGGTCTTCCGCGACGGCTATGAAATCGTCGTACGCGAGCTGCCGGTTCTCTTTCAGCGCGGCACGATGCCACTGCGGCCCGAATTCGCCGCCGCCGCGGATGTTCGCGACGACATACACGCCGCCGCGCTCCAGCCACGCCGCGCCGGTCACCGCGTTGTAGCCGGGCGTCATGGACACCTCGAAGCCGCCGTACGCATACAGCAGCGTCGGGTTCGTGCCGTCAAGACTGATGTCTTCGCGTCGTATGATGAAGTACGGGATACGTGTCCCGTCCTTCGACACCGCCTCATGCTGCTCGGCGATGAGACCGTCCGCATCGAACATTGCGGGCATGCGCTGCACCTCGGCGACCGCGCCATCGGCCCCGGCGAGGTAGAGCGTCGCGGGCTGGGTGAAGCCGCTGTACGTGAAGAAGTACCGGTTCGACTCGGGCGACGTCGCCACGACACCGATGCTGCCCATCGCCGGCGCCGGCACGGTCTCGAACGTCCACGCACCGTCATCCGCCACGCTGTAGCGACGCAGCTCGCCGCGCACATTGTCGAGCATGCTGACGAGCACGTGGTCGCGCGTCTCCTGAACACCGCTGATCGTCTGACGGGGACCCGGCGCGACAACGACGTCGAAATCGCGTCCGCCATCCCTGAACTCGTCGTACTCGATCGACAGCAGCGAGCCGCCCGCATACGTGCGGCCGCCGACGTCCCACGGCGAGCGAAGATAGACCATGAGCCGGTCTCGGAAGAAGGACGGGTCCGCATCGGCAGGCACATCGATCTTCACCAGCTCGCCGTCGTGCAGGACGTTGAGCGCGCCGGCGTAGAAATCCACGCGATGTGAGACGACCTGATACTGGCGCGTCGCTGTGCGGTCGGTGCCGACGAAAACGCCCATGTCACCGGCGCCGGCCTCGAACGCGGTAATCGCGCTGCTCAGCGGAGTGCCGCGCGTCCACAGCTTCGCGACGCGCGGATACCCCGAGCTGGACATGGTGCCCGGACCGAAGTCCGTCGCGACAAGCAGCGTGTTCTCATCGACCCAGGCCACACTCTGCTTCGCCTCAGGGAGCGTGAAGCCGCCGTCGATGAACGCCCGCGTATCCGTGTCGAACTCGCGCACCTCCACCGCATCGGCACCGCCGCGCGAGAGACGCACCAGGCACCGCCGGTAGCCAGGATACAGGCAGCTCACGCCGCCGTACGCCCACGGCACGCCTTCGGCCTCGGCCAGCGCATCGATGTCGAGGACGGTTTCCCAGTCGGGATCTCCCGTCAGGTAGGAGTCCCAGCTCGTGCGACGCCAGATCCCGCGCGGATTGTCGGCGTCCTGCCAGAAGTTGTAGAGGCGATCGCCGAGTATGGACGGGAACGGAATGCGATCGTCGGAATCGAGGATCTGCATCGTGCGTTCGAAGATCGGCTCGTAGGATGGGTGTCGCGTCAGCTCGGCGACCGTCGACGCGTTGCGCGCCTCCACCCACGCGAGGGCGCGCGGACTCTCCACGTCCTCGAGCCACAGGAACGGGTCCGTCTGCTGTGCGTGTGTCCGCGACGCTGTGACTGCCATCAGGATGGTCAATGCTCCGGTGATCCACGTTCGCGATGCGCGCGCGGACGCATGCGCGAGCGCTGCGGTGGAAGATGATGGTGCGGTCATGAGCTGCCTCCCGCGGTAGGACGACATTCAACTCCTGCGACAGATCCCCGACCCGTGTGGATCGGCAACTTTGTGCGGATCCGATGCAGTTTGTTGTGTGAAGATGGCGCGAGGGTGACCGCCGGTAAAGCCGGTGCGGGGCCGGTGTAGCTCCCGCGTGCGAGTGCGCGTGCGCGTGCGAATCCGTTCAGAGAGGGGCAGCGCCCGGGAGCACGGCTCGGGGGTCCGGCAGCCAGGGAGCCCGGAAGCCCGCAGCCGGTATTTGAAGATCTCAGTGCCCCGAACTTGCATCATCTGTTATCTTCAGCCGACGCATAGTGATGCGTCCCGTGCGGGGCCGGCTGCTCCGTGCCATCACAGGGTATTCTCATGCAGCGCCCGCATCTGACACCTCAACGCCGCAACCTTGCGGTGGCCGTAACCGCCGGTCTCGCCCTGGGCATGTTCGCATTCGTGGCCAGCCGGCCCGCTGACGCGGGGGATCAGGCGCCTGGCGGGCTGGAGGTCGCCGACAGCGCGGCCGTGGCGGATTCACTGAAGGCTGACTCGCTGGCCAGGGCAGTGGCGGCGGCGGACTCGGCCGCGGCTGCGGATTCGGCAGCGGCCGCCCGGGCTGACTCCCTGGAGTCGGCAACGGCGCTGCCAGTCACACGCGAGGACCCACCCGCGGGGCGGTACCGCGCGGGCGAGGATCCGGCGTTCGCGCAGGCGATGGGCTGGCCGGTGGCCGGGCCGGCACCGCTGCCCGGCGCGATCCTGCCGGAGAAGAGGATCATCGCGTATTACGGCAATCCGCTGTCGAAGCGGATGGGAGCGCTGGGCGAGTACGAGAAGGATGATATGCTGCGGCGGCTCCAGGCCGAGGTGGCGGCGTGGCGGCGCGCGGATCCGGAGACGCCGGTGCAGCCGGCGCTGCACCTGATCGCGGTCGTCGCCCAGGGCGATTCGGGCGTGACGGGCAAGTACCGGACGATCATGCGCGACACGCTTGTCGAGCAGGTGTATGGATGGTCGCAGGAGATCGACGCCATCATGTTTCTCGACATCCAGACGGGACTGAGCGACATCCGGGAGCTGCTGCCGCGCTTCGACCATTTCATGAAGCGGCCGGACGTGCACCTCGGGATCGATCCCGAGTTCATGATGAAGACCGGACACAAGCCGGGTACGAAGATCGGCACGATCGACGCCGCCGACATCAACTACGCCTCCGGGTACCTCGCCCGGCTCGTGCGCGAGCACGACCTGCCGCCGAAGGTGCTCGTCATCCACCGCTTCACGCGCGGCATGGTGACGAACTCCCAGGACATCGAGCTGCGACCGGAAGTCCAGATCGTCATGCACATGGACGGGTGGGGGGCACCCTGGCTGAAGCGGGACTCCTACAAGGATTACATCGTGCGCGAGCCCGTGCAGTACTCCGGGTTCAAGCTGTTCTATCACAACGACACGAAGGCCGGCGATCCTCTGATGACACCCGCCGACCTGCTGCGGCTCTCGCCGCGGCCGCTCTACATCCAGTACCAGTAGAACCGCTCGACCTCAGCGGGAAGGCGGATCGGCATGGGAATGGGGTAACGACGCGACTGCGAAACGGCGCGATCGTCTTCCTGCTCGGGATAACCCTCGCCGCTGCGGCTCATGCGCAGCGGTGGGGCGGCCGGGGCGGTTGGCGGGCCGCGCCGCTGCGCGAGGGTCTGCCGGAACAGCGTGGCGGCTTCACGTTCTGCCGCCTCCTGTACAACAGCGTGCGCGCCGAGCCCGCCGGCCACGGTTGGAACACCGACTATCCTGCCTCCGACCACAACTTCATGCTCCGCCTGTCCCAGCTCACCACGACCGATGTCAGTCGCTGGAACGATGGCGAGCCGGGATACGCAGTGGTCCGCGCTACGGATCCAACGCTCTTCGAGTGCCCCTTCCTGTTCGCCTCCGATATCGGCACCGCCAGGTTCTCCGACGAGGAGACACTACTCCTCCGCCAGTACCTCATGAAGGGCGGCTTCCTGTGGGTCGACGATTTCTGGGGCGATCTGGCCTGGGAATACTGGACGGAGACGATCCGGCGCGTGCTGCCGTTCTACGACATCACGGATCTGCCGTCCGACCACCCGCTGTTGACCACGGCGTTCCACGTGCCATCCGTACCGCAGATCCCCTCCATCCAGTTCTGGCGGCGCAGCGGCGGCGCGACCTCGGAGCGCGGTCCGGCCAGCGCGGAGCCACACCTGCGCGCGATACGGGACGAGAGTGGCCGGATCATGGTACTGATGACGCACAACACGGACATCGCGGATGGCTGGGAGCGCGAGGGGGAGGACGACGATTACTTCTTTGCGTTCAGCGGTGATGCGTATGCGCTCGGTCTCAACGTCGCGCTCTGGTCACTGACTCACTGACAGCCCGCCGGTACCGCTACACCACCCGTCCCGCAAGACTTGATAACCGCAAATGGTTGCCCCATCTCTACCTGGGCCACCGTCACGGTGGACAGGCCTGGTTCGTTCCACAGGTACAATCTGCGATACCCGCCGGAGCCGGCATACACGGCCGGCTCCCGAGCATAGCAGGGTCACGCCGCCAAGGAGAGACAGACCATGAGCACATTGAGGAAGCTGGGAGCGATGCTGTTTGCGCTCGCACTGCTGCCCGGTGTCGCGGCCGCGCAGGAGCGCGGCAGTGTCACGGGGCTGGTGGTGTCAGCGGAAACGCAGCAGCCCCTCCAGGGGGTGCAGGTAGCCATACCGACGCTGAATGTGAGCGCTGTAACGGACGAGCGCGGTCGGTTCCTGCTCACGAATGTACCGGCAGGCCCGCAGACACTGCGCGTAACCCTGATCGGTTACCGGCAGGCGACACAGGAAGTCACGATCGGTACGACGCCGGCCAATGTCACGATCCGGCTGGAGACCGACCCGCTGCTGCTGGATGAGCTGGTCGTCGTCGGCTACGGCGAGCAGCGTCGCGGCGACATCGCGGGCGCGGTTTCGTCGCTGCGTCCGGAGACCGTGGCGGAGATCCCGGTCACTTCGGTGAACCAGGTGCTGCAGGGCCGCCTGGCCGGCGTGCAGGTGGTGCAGAACTCGGGTACGCCGGGCGCGGGCATGACGGTGCGCGTGCGCGGCTCCTCGTCGATCTCCGGCGGCAACGAGCCGCTGTACGTGATCGATGGCGTGCCGATGTCGCAGGGCAACTTTTCGAACCTGAACATGAGCTTCGGCGGCCAGGACATCGACGCCATCTCGGACATCAATCCGGGTGAGATCGAGTCGATCGAGGTGCTGAAGGACGCGTCGGCGGCGGCAATCTACGGCTCGCGCGCATCGAACGGCGTCGTGCTGATCACGACGAAGCGGGGCGCCGCGATGGCTCCGCAGGTCAGCTTCAGCGGTTACTACGGCCAGCAGAAGGACTGGAAGCGGGTCGACTTCCTCAACACCGAACAGTACATCGAGATCTACAACGAGGGCGTCACCAATCGTTACGGGCCGGCATCCGATTACGGCTACGATGAGTGGTATGGCATCGAGACACCGGGCATGGAGTTCGAGACCACGGTACCGCAGGGTGTGGATACGGACTGGCTGAGCGAAGTGCTTCGCACGGCGCCGATCTCCAACCTCGAGGCGTCGGTCAGCGGCGGCTCGGAGCGCGTGCGCTACTTCGTGTCGGGCAGCTCGCTGATCCAGGACGGCGTGATCAAGGCGATGGGCTACCAACGCCTGAACGGCCGCGTGAACCTGGACTACAACCCGTTCGACCGGCTGACGCTGGGCACGAACGTATCGCTCGGCCGCAGCATCACGGATCGCGCGCGCAGCGACAACACGATTTACAGCGCGTGGTCGAATGCTCTGGCGAATCCGCCGATCGAGCCGGTATACACGGCCGACGGTGACTACTACTCGACGCTCTACCTGAACCCCGTCGGCATGAACAACGAGGCGGAGGCGGAAGAGCGCGGCATTCGCATCCTCGGTAACGCGTTCGCGCAGTACAACATCCTCGAGGGTGTGAGCGTCCGCGGCAGTATCGGCCTCGACCAGCTGACGATGCGCTCGCGCAGCTACGACTCTCCGGCGTTCGGCCCGTGGGCCAGCAGCGGCGGTGCAGGCCAGGCGGCGAACTCGTTCATCAACAAGCTGACGTACGAGGGTACGCTGAATTTCAACAGGATGCTGTCGGACATTCACTCTCTGTCCGGCGTGATCGGCACGAGCTTCGAGGACAACACCGAAGAGTTCAGCTTCGTCCAGGGCACACAATTCCCGACGGAGTACTTCAAGTATCTCACATCTGCGGCAACGATCGCCGACGGCAGCTCGTCACGTGCGGATTACGGCCTCGTGTCGTACTTCGGCCGGCTGTCGTACAACTTCGACGACCGCGTGACCGCGACGTTCAACGTTCGCCGCGACGGCTCTTCGCGATTCGGTACGGCGAACCGCTACGGCACGTTCCCGTCCGGGTCGGTGCTCTGGCGGATCGGAAACGAGTCGTTCATGCAGAACCAGAACATCCTGGCGAACCTGGCGCTGCGTGCGAGCTACGGCATCACAGGCAACCAGCAGTCGCTGGGCAACTTCGCGTCGCGCGGCCTGTTCGGCGGCGGCGCCAATTACCTGGACCTGCCGGGCATTGCGCCGTCGCAGCTGGCGAACCCGGAGCTCAAGTGGGAGAAGACGGGCCAGCTCAACCTGGGCACGGACTTCTCCGTGCTGAGCGACCGGCTCGCCGTGACGTTCGATTACTACGAGAAGAAGACGGACGACCTGCTCGTAGCGCGGCCGGTGCCCCGGACGACGGGCTTCAGCACCATCTGGTCGAACGTCGGATCGATGGAGAACAAGGGCTTCGAGGTGGCGGCGACCGCGCGGCTGTTCCAGCCGACGGACGAGCGCGCGTTCACGTGGTCGACCACGCTCAACGTTGCGCGCAACCGCAACGAGGTCACGGCGCTGTACAACGACCAGCCGATCAACAGCGGGTTCGCCAACCGGGTCGAAGTCGGCAAGCCGCTCGGGTTCTTCTACGGCTACGTCACGGACGGCATCTTCCAGTCGATGGAGGAAGTCCAGGCTCATGCGACGCAGGTCGTTCACTCGAACCCGCTGCGCGCCACGTCGCCGGGCGATATCCGGTTCAAGGACCTCAACAATGACGGCGTGATCAACAGCGACGACCAGCAGATGATCGGATCGCCGTGGCCGGACTACGAGGGCGGCGTCACGAACAACATGTCGTTCATGGGCTTCGATCTGAGCGCGTTCGTGCAGTTCTCGCTGGGCAACGAGATCTTCAATGCCAACGGCATCTACACGGACCAGTTCGGCAGCTACGGCGACAATCACACGGTGCGGGCAATGGATCGCTGGACGCCGGAGAACCCGGACACCGATCAGCCGCGCGCGGTGTGGGGCGACCCGAACTTCAATACGCGCGACTCCGACCGCTTCATCGAGGACGGCTCGTACGTGCGCCTGAAGAACGTGGTGCTGGGCTACACGCTGCCCAGCTCGTTCGCCGACCGTCTCGGCTATGGCTCGGCCCGCATCTACATCCAGGGCCAGAACGTGCTGACCGGCACGGATTACAGCGGGTTCGATCCGGAAGTCAACTACAGCGGACAGACCTCGATCACACGCGGTACCGACTTCTACACGCTGCCGCAGGCGCGCGTGTTCTCGGTCGGCTTCAATCTCGGATTCTGAGGACGGAGACATGATAAACACCAGAACCATCGCGTGGGTCGCGGCCGCTGCAGTGCTGGCGGCGTGCGACTCGCCACTGGACACGAACCCGACGGCATCGATCGATGCGGAGACCGCGCTGTCGACGCCGCGCGGCATCGAGCTCGGCCTGAACGGGGCGTACCGCTCTCTCCAGCCGGGCGACCTGTACGGTGTGAACCTGATGGTTTACCCGGACATGTACGCCGACAACCTGGACTTCACGGGCACGTTCCAGACGGACCGTGAGGTCGCGCAGCGTAACATCAATGCCACGAACGGCGCCGTCCTGGATATGTGGGAGGAGATGTACGACGGCATCAACCGGACGAACAACATCCTCGATGCCATTCCCAATGTCGGCGCTCTGAGCTCATCGGAGGCCGCGCAGTACCGCGGCGAGGCGCTGTTCATCCGGTCACTGCACTATTCGCTGCTGGCCGGCTACTTCGGCGACGTGCCGATCGTCACGGAGCCCTCACGCGGCGTCGGCGAGGAGTCGCTCGTGTCGCGCAGTCCGGTGGCGGAAGTGTACGCCATGATCATCGCTGACCTGGAGGAGGCGGCGACACTGCTGGCGCCGGGGCACGTAGCGGGCAGGGCCACGGCGGACGCGGCGAATGCACTGCTGGCGCGTGTGTATCTGGAGACCGGCGCGTATGCGCAGGCCCGGGACAAGGCGACGCTGCTGATCGAGAGCGGCGAGTACTCGCTGCCGGCGGACTACGCGACAGTCTTCCGTACGAACAACAGCTCGGAATCGATTTTCGAGCTGCAGTACAGCATCAACAACAGCAACAGCCAGGCATTCTGGTTCTACACGCCGGACCTCGGCGGCCGGTGGGGTTACTCGCCCACGGCGGACCTGTATGCCGCGTTCGAGCCGGGCGACGAGCGGCTGGATGTCACCATCGGCATCGATGCCGGTGACCGTTACGGCAACAAGTACGAGAAGATCGAGAACGGCGATGACAACATCGTCGTGCTGCGGCTCGCGGAGATGTACCTGATCCGTGCGGAAGCGAATGCACGGCTCAACGCGGCGCCGGCCGTAGTCCGCGCGGACATCGACGAGGTCCGTAACCGCGCCGGTCTGCCTGACCTGCCGACGACGGTGGACACACAGCAGGAGCTGTTCGATGCCATACTGCAGGAGCGTCGTGTGGAGCTTGCGTTCGAGGGGCTGCGGTTCTTCGACCTGCGCCGGCTGGGCGTCGCGACCACGCTGCTTCAGATCCCGGCGACCCACCTGCTCTGGCCGATCCCGCAGGCGGAACGGGACGTGAACACGGCCCTGACCCAGAACGACGGGTACTAGGGCAGAGCCGCGTCAGGCCGGGTCGAGCGCCCGCGCCTGGCGCAGCGGCGCACTGGAAATTGTGGCATGACCGCCGGGCATGCAGTAAATTCGGGATCCACTGCCAGGGCGGCTGGTTGGGATCGTGAGCGGGAGCCGGGTGTGGAAAGCATCCGGCTCCCGTTTCATTGCAGGGCGCGGGCGGGGCTTTTTTCTATTCTCCTGGAGGGATGCATGAGACGCGCGAGCGGCCGGGCGTCGGCCATTGCCTTGATCGCGGTATTTCTGGCGGGCTGCAGCGGCGCAGCTTCGGGCCCGCGGACTCCGCGTGCGAACGTGAACGTGATCACCGCCGAAGAGATCGCCGCGGCCCATCAGTCGGATGCGTACTCACTCGTGCAGAATCTGCGGCCGAACTGGCTGCGCGCGCGCGGCGCATCGTCGCTGGCCAACCCGGAGGCAGTGCAGGTGTACCTGGACGGGTCCCGGCTGGGCAGCACGGACTACCTGCGGCAGATCGCGACGCAGTCGATCAGCCGACTGCAATATCTGTCGGGTGTGGATGCAACGCAGCGGTTTGGCCTGGACCACGGAGCAGGCGCGATCCTCGTATCGACGCGGGATGCCTCGAGGTGATTCAGGACGGGTCCGCGGGGGCGGCGACGACGCCGCCCTGCTCCGCCGCCGGGATCAGCACGTCCGTCACCAGACGGTGCAGCGCGCGGTTGTGATCACCCTCACGCGGTGAAACGGCATCGGACGTCGTGACGACGGTCAGCTCGAGCGATGGCACGAGGAAGGCATACTGGCCGCCGTAGCCCCACGCGAAATAGATGTCATGTCCGCGCGCACTGCGCATCCACCACCCCAGGCCGTAGCCGTGACCGTTGTAGCGTGACGATGTCCGCCGCACCCACGACTGCCTGACCCATTCCTCCGGTACGATCTGCGCGCCTTCGTGGCGGCCTCCGTTGCGGTAAAGCTCGCCGAACTTGAGCAGGTCGGCCGGCCGCAGGTACATGTCGTTGCCCCCGAAATACACGCCCTGCGGGTCGCGCGGCCACGCCGCCAGCTCGATGCCGAGCGGGCGGGCGAGCCGGCTGCGCGCGTACTCGAGTGTGCTCATGCCCGTCGCCTGAGTGAGGATTGCGGACAGCAGGTGTGAGCTGCCCGTGCTGTACTGCATGCGACCTCCAGGATCGTCCGCGAACGGTCGCGTCAGCGCGAACCGCACCCAGTTGTTGCTGTTCACCCACTGTCCGTAATTGCGCCCGGACGTGGGTTCCAGGCCCGCCTGCATCGACAGCAGATTGCCGATCGTGATCTCATGCAGACGCGGATCCGCGTGGTCCGGGATGAGAGACGGAAAAAAGGGCGCGACGCGCTGATCGAGCCCTTCGAGGTGGCCCTCTTCGATCGCAATTCCAACGAGGGCCGAGATGATGCTCTTGGAGGCCGACTTGATGTTCGCCCGGCCGCCGCGCCCGCGATTGCCGAAGTATGCCTCCCGCACCAGCTCGCCGTGTCGCGCCACCAGCAGCGAGTGCAGTCGCGGCAGCCCGGCAGCACTCTCGAACGCCTGCTCGAGCAGGAGGCTGTCCAGGCCACGCGAAGGCGGCCGAACCGGATCCGCCTGAGCCGTGCGCGCCTCGATTGCGCCCCGGTCCGCGGCGGGGGAATCCCCAACACCGCAGGCACAGAGGACGGCAGTCAGGAGGGGGCCGGCTCTGCGACTCAATGGGTGAAGCGCTCTGGCTCTCATGATCCAAACGTAATGCGGGCTCCGACGGAGTGAAACCGGACCGTGGGGGTACATCGCTTGCAGGATCACGGGGATAGACCCGTGAATCCGGAGGAAGCATGCGCGTAAGAGATCTGTTGCGGAGAAAGGCAGGGACCGTCATCACCGTCCGGGAGAGCGATACGCTCGCAACAGCGGTCCACCGCCTGATCGAGCACGGTGTAGGTGGTGTGGCGGTCGTAAACGATGCCGGCACACTGACGGGGTTCGTCAGTGAGCGGGAGGTCGTCGAGGTGCTGAGCCGGTACTCGGGTGATGTGCGCAATCTGCACGTTGCGAACGCGATGCGGCGTGCGGCCGTGTGCGCTCCGGACGATAACGTGACGGACGTGATGCAGCGCATGACGTCCGAGCGGCTGCGCCATTTCGTCGCAGTGGATGGCGGCAGCCCGGTCGGCGTCATCTCGGTCGGTGACATCGTGAAGCAGCGCCTGGTCGAGCTGGAGCTGGAGGCGGGCGTTCTGCGGGACTACGTCGCCGGCCAGCGCGCCGGGTGACCGCGCTGATTGCGGGGGCGCACGCACCATTGCAGTTTCAGGCATGCGTCGCCGCACTGTCGTCCTCTCCTCGGCCCTTGCGATCGTCCTCCTGGCCGGCTTCGCGGGCACGCGTGCTGCCGGGCCCGTGGCACGGCCGGCGCTCGGATTCGTCGCAAAAGTGGTCTGCTCCGGCGTCTTCCTCGGTGGCGTCACCCCGGATCAGGCGCTGTCCGATCTGCCGGACGAACCGATCGCGCAGCTGATCCGGACCCGAGTCGATACGGCGAGTCGCAGCGTCAGCGCTTCGCTGCCACTCGTGGCGAAGAGGCATGCCGTGTACCGCGATGGGCTCGGCTGTACCCTCGTGTCGCGCACTGATCCGGCGGCCCTGGCGCACCGGGTCCCCCCGCCTGCTGATCCGGCAGCGCCGGGCCGCTCACCAGCGGGCCCGGCGGCGAGCAGGCCGGTGCCGCCGGACGCGGGAGCCGACCGCGCCACGCTGTGGCCGCACGGCGAGACCGTCGACGCCGCCGCCGCGGCAGCCGTCAGTGGCCTCGACGCTGCTCGATTGAACACCCTCATCGAAGATTCCTTCACGGAGCCGGACCCGGCGCTGAAGCGCAGGACCCGCGCGATCGTCATCGTGCATGGCGGTCGTATCGTGGCTGAGCGCTACGCGGAGGGATTTGGCCCCGCGAGCCGCTTCACGGGCTGGTCAATGACGAAGAGTGTGACGAACGCACTCGTCGGGATACTCGCCGGACGGAATGCCCTCGACATCGACGCGGACCGGTTGCGCCCCGAGTGGCGTTCGCCGGGTGACCCGCGCGCCGCCATAACGCTGCACGACCTCCTCACCATGAGCAGCGGCCTTGCGTTCCACGAGAGTTACGCGCCGACGGGGGCGGTGCCCCGGATGCTGTTCGACTCGCACGACGCCGCCGCCACGGCCGCTGCCAGCCCGCTCGCACACGAGCCGGGAACGGTCTGGTCCTACTCGAGCGGGACATCGAACATCGTGTCTGCCCTGGTGCGCGACGCATTCGCGACCGATGACGAATACCTTGCGTTCCCGCGACGCGCGCTTTTCGACCGCATCGGAATGACGAGCGCCGTAATCGAGCCGGATCCGTCCGGTACGTTCGTCGGATCGTCGTTCATGTACGCGACCGCGCGCGACTGGGCGCGGTTCGGCCTGCTTTTCCTGCAGGACGGTGTCTGGGACGGCGAGCGCATCCTGCCCGCAGGGTGGGTGCACTACAGCGTGACCCCCGCCCCGGCCGCACCAGCGGGAAGGTATGGCGCACACTGGTGGCTGAACGCAGGCGAGCCGGCAGACACGACGCGGCGGACCTGGCCAGACCTGCCGCGCGACATCTATTATGCCAGTGGATTCGATGGGCAGTTCGTCGTGGTCGTGCCATCGCACGATCTGGTCGTGGTGCGGCTGGGCGTCACGCCCGACGGCCGCGCATGGCGGTTGGGCACGTTTCTGCGCGGCGTACTCGATATCGTCGAAGACGGCGCCAGCCCATGATTCCGGCCCGGTATTTGCCCCGTTCCCGCGCGCTGAACCCTCGCTGAAGGAGCAGGATGGTCGAGACGATGAGCCAGTCACGATCCGCCGTCGAGTACAAGTTCAACTATGACGTCGCGCAGAAAAAATGCCCGCTCTGCGGCGCCGAATTCGAGCCCCGCGCCGGCAGCTGGCCATTCCTCGCCGGTACCTCGGATCCCGTCTGCGGCGGCAGTGACTGCCCGATGGGCGATGACGTGACGGGCACCTCACCCTGCGACACCCTGTTCGAATTCGCACCCTTCCAGAAACAGACACTCGACGCGATCGAAGCCGCGGCCCGGGAGGGTGAGTCGGTGGCGGAGCGGCTTCGCCGGGTGGCGCTCGACGAGTCGCTGCCGGATCCCGACCGTGCCGTGCTCCAGATGGCGGCGATAGACCTGCAGTTCTGCGAGGCGGACACCACGCAGATCCGGCAGCTGGGCCCGCGCCTGGTCGTGCTCACGTGCGGTGAGGCTGCGGCAGAGCTGCTGCTGTCCGGATGCGGCGAGATCGTGACAGCGGACGCGGAACCCCTTGTGTGACACGGCTCGTCTGAACATTCGAGTGCCCCATCCTGCCGGCCGAAAGGCCTCGGATCGGGACACGGCGCTGTTCTATTGAGCCATTTCAAACAAGGGGTTCCGCGTCCGACGGGCCGTCAGGACGGCCACAGCCAGCCGAACACGCCCGCCGTCACCAGCGCGTAGACCAGCCCGTCGAACGTGTTCTTGAGGCTCGTCATGGCGGAGCGACGGTACCAGATCGTGCTCTGCCACTGTGCGAGAGCATAGCCCGCAAACGCTGTGGCTCCCGCGAACCGGAACACCTCCAGATAGTGCGCGCCCGGCTCCAGCGCACGCCCGGCGATGTACGCGGCGAACACGCTCACCACCAGGCAGTAGACGAACCACGAGGTCAGCTCCTTCCCCATCGTGGGCGCGGCACCCGGACTGACAGTCATCAGTACGACCGGGCCCGCCTTCATCTTCTCCGTGAATTCGGCCGACTTCATTGCTTCCATGGAGCCCGCGTACGGCACGCCATACTCACCGGGCGGCAGGTTGCGCAGCGCACTGCGGATGGCTTCCTCGTCGGGCACAGCGACGAAGTCATTGGCGTGATAGCCGAGGAACATGTGGATGACGGAGCTGACGATGAAGACCAGGACGGCTGACACGACGATGGGAACGAGCAGCGACATGACAGGAACCATGCTGCCTCCGTGGTGGTTGACCGGCGTCGGCGGACATGCAGGGGGACACCTCAATGTATGCGCGCGGCATGAGGCTGGCGCAAGCAACCCGTGCGTCCCGGGAGCACCCCCGGGACGGAGCGTCCGGCATGTTCCTCGCACGTCCCTGCCCTGTCAGCGACGAGGGGCGGTAGAACGGAGGTACAGGATGAAGTTGGCGGGGAGCACGGCGATCGTGACGGGATCCGACTCGGGAATCGGTCAGGCGATAGCGGCGGAGCTGGCAGTGGCGGGCGCCGACGTATGCGTCACGTATCACACGGACGAGGATGGCGCGAAGGAAACGGCGGGCATGGTGGAGGCCGCCGGTCGGCGCGCAGTGCTCGTGCAGGTGGATGTGCGCGAGGAGAAGGAGGTCGAGCGGATGTTCGATCGCACGATCCGGGAGCTCGGCACACCGGACATCCTCGTGAACAACGCGGCGGTGAACGCCGACGGCACGCACGTGGTGGACATGGAGGCGAAGGCGTGGGACAATGTGCTGCGCACGAACCTGTACGGTCCATTCTTCGCCTGCCGCCGGTTCATCCGTGAGCGCCGGTCCGCGGGCGGCGGCGGACGCATCATCAACGTGACGTCAGTCCACGAAGAGATCCCAATGCTCGGTGCGGGTGCCTACGACGCCAGCAAGGGAGGGCTCCGCCTGCTCACGCGCACGCTCGCACTCGAGGTGGCTCCCGATCGGATAACCGTCAACAACATCGCACCGGGCATGATACTCACGCCCATGAACCAGGAAGCGCTCGAGGATCCGGAAGCCCGCGAAGAGCAGACGCGCAGCATCCCGTGGAAGCGCGCGGGCCGGCCCGAGGAAGTTGCGAAACTGGCCGTGTACCTCGCGTCGACCGACGCGGATTACGTGACGGGCTCGAGCTTCTTCATCGATGGCGGGCTGCGCATGATGATGGGACAGGGCGCCTGACCTGGTGAGCGAACGCAGAGCTTCGGTCAGAAACGCCTGGTGAGTGCTGCACCGCGCCAGCCGAGCGACGCGCCGCTGTTTCGCACCGCACCGGCGTCCACGCGAGCCAGCCGCTGCCCGACCCGATCGACAAGCCGGTCTCGGCGCGCCAGCGTGGCGACCTGAAGCGATAGCGGGCGTCCCTGACCACCGGCTGCCAGCGCGGCATTCAGCCTCCATCGCTCACTGGTCGAATACCGAGTCGATCACACGCAGCAGCGTGCCATCATCGCCGCCCAGCTCCCAGAACATGATGCCGCCGAAGCCGTGGGCACGGACGTAATCCGCCTTCGCCCGCACACCATCCGGTCCGTCATAGCTGAAGAAGACGCGCGTGTCGGCGTTGTACAGCCACGGCACCTGCGCATCCGCATGCCAGTAACGGCGGAATCCATGCTCCGCGGGCCGGCGCCGCACGATCTCGCGATAATCCACCTCGCCGTAATCTCCGGCGTCGCTGCGTGAGCCGCGCTGGAACAGGCCGTTGTCTTCGCCGGCGACACCGCCATAACCGCGGCCATAGAACGGCACACCGACCACCAGCTGATGTGCTGGCACGCCCGCGTCGAGGAAAGCGTTCATCGATGCATCGACCGTCAGCGCAGGGGTTGGATCATGGGGCCCAGCCCGCAACGGCGCATTGAAATGAGCGATCGTGTCAACCGAGTGATAGTCGTACGTCATGACATTGATGAAGTCGAGCACGCCGGCGAGCCGGTCCAGCTCCAGATTGGCGATCTCCGCGGGTCGCGCCGACGCCGCCATGGCCAGCTCGTAACGCCGGTTGTCGGCGGCACCGAGGGCATCCAGCTGCCGGCGATATTCCTCCATCAGCAGCGTGAAATTGCGCCGATCGTCCGGGCTCGTGCGGTTCTCCGGGATCCCGCCGGACACCGGGAACTCCCAGTCGACATCGACACCATCGAACAGGCCGGGGTAAGGCCGCAGGAACACGTCGATCGTGGATGCGACGAGTTTCTGCCGGCCGGCCGGCGTTGCGGCCGCATCGGAGAACCACTGCGAGCCGCCCCAGCCGCCGAGCGAAATCATCAGGCGGAGGTGCGGGAAGCGGCGCTTCAGTTCCATCAGGTCCGCGAAATTCCCGCCTGGCGCAGCATTCGGCGGCGCGGCGCCTGGTTCGCAGCGGCCGATGTCGAGACATGGATCACCGAGCGCGGCGGTCCCGTCCTCCGTGACATCGCCGAACGCATAGAAGATGTGCGTGAGGCGGTCACCGGCGATGGAGCGTATCCGGAGCCCCTTCGAGCGCACGCCCCAGGACGCGAGATAGCCGATGACACGGGGCCGATCCGCAGCCGCGGGCGTCGCGCGCGCGGGCGTCGCGCCGCCCGATGCCGTTACGCGGGGCGATAGCGTCGCGAGTGTGCCGTCATAGGGCCGGCGGTAGTTGACGTCGAGGGCATCGAGGCGACGGAGCTGCGGCGGGACACGCTGCGCGAACGACGCCCAGTCGCGCGCGTACCGCGGCGACCACACCACTTCCGCGAGCGCCAGCATGCGCGGCAGCAGCATGTACTCGGCGTGGTCCGACGTCGTGATGTACTCCGTCCACATGTTGGCCTGCGCTCCAATGACGCGACTCGCCTCGTCCGGCGTGAAGTCCACGGGCACCGGCTCGTAGGCATATACGTCGTGCAGCGTGGATAACCCGCCAAACGCGAGCGGCTCACCGGCCGGGTCGGCCTGGTAGTGATCGAAGTACATCACATTGTTCGGCGTCATGATGATGTCGTTGCCGCGACTGGCGGCCACCTTCGCGGCACTGACCCGTGTCGAGTCCGGTCCGACCGGTACCGTGGCCCAGTTGCGCCAGAACATCATCGTCGCCGTGGGCGACAGACCGCCGTCCATGATCTCGTCCCAGCCGATGAGCTTGCGTCCGTTCGCATTGAGGAACGTCTCGATGCGGCGGATGAACCAGCTCTGCAGCTCGTGCTCATCGGCGAGGCGCTCGCGGCGGATGACCTCCTGCGCGACCGGGCTCTCTTCCCACCGCTTCTTCGGCGCCTCATCGCCGCCGATGTGGATGTACTCGCCCGGGAACAGCGCCATTACTTCCGTCAGCACGTTCTGCAGGAACTCGAACGTCTGCTCCGTCGGACAGTAGATGTCCTCGGATACGCCCCACTTCGTCATCACCTCGAACGGGCCCTGCGTGCAGGCCAGCTCGGGGTACGCGGCGAGCGCCGCGACGGAATGGCCGGGCAGCTCGATCTCCGGGATGATCGTCACGTAGCGCGCAGCGGCGTGTGCCACGACGTCGCGTATTTCGTCCTGCGTATAGAAGCCGCCGTATCGCTTGCCGTCGTACTGGAGCGGGACATCGCGCCCGCCATGGCCCACGACGGTCTCACGGCGGAATGCGCCGACCTCCGTCAGCCGCGGATAGCGCTCGATCTGGATGCGCCAGCCCTGATCCTCCGTGAGATGCCAGTGGAACGTGTTGATCTTGTACGTGGCCAGCAGGTCGATGTATCGCTTGATGAACGAGACCGGGAAGAAATGCCGGCCGACGTCGAGGTGCATGCCGCGGTACTGGAAGCGCGGGGCATCCTCGATGGATACCGCCGGAATCGCTCGCGCCGCCGGCGACGCTGCCGGCAGGAGCTGCCGCAGCGTCTGGACGCCGTAGAAGAGGCCGATGGGAGCCGCAGCCGACAGTGTGATCCCCGCCGGCGTCACGACCAGGCGGTAGCCCTCCGGCTGCGCGACCGTCCCGTCAATCCGCAGCTCGATCGTGCTGCCGCCGCCGGGCGCGCCCACGGGGACGGCGACGCCGGTCGCGTCGTGCAGGGCGACGGCGAGATCGCGGGCGATGGCGCGGAGCTCGGCGTTGTCATCGCCGAGGGCGATGCGCGTGGCGGCATCGATGCGGAACTCGCCGGGTCCCGGCTCCAGAACGGCGGGCCACGGCACGAGGGGATAGCGTGCCGGCAGCGGTTCGGCTGCCGCCGCCGCAGTCGGTACGGAGGCAGCCGTGCCGCCGGACTGCGCCGCAGCGGGTCCGGCGAGAAGGGCCAGGAGCGCGGGGACGGCCAGCGGTAATGCGGATCTCATGGTGTCCTTATCGGTCGTCTGGAGGGGCCGGACGTGCCAATCTGTGTGATCCCGGGCACGGCGTACAAGGGTGACTGCCGCCGCGTCTGGTGCGGAGCGGTGAAATCACGCTACGTTGGCATGGGCCCATGACGCGCCGGCCCGGCGCACAACTCATGTCAGGAACGAACAATGGCGGATTCGCTGACCATCACCGACAATCGCACGGGGAAGCAGTACGAACTCCCGATCCAGTACGGAACCTACCCGGACTATGGCGCAGCCATCTCCGGGATCGACCTGCGCCAGATCAAGGCGAGCGACGATGACTTCGGCCTGCTGAGCTACGATCCGGCGTTCATGAACACCGCGTCGTGCAAGAGCGCGGTCACGTTCATTGATGGCGACCGCGGCATCCTGCGCTATCGCGGTTACGAGATCAGCGAGCTGGCGACGAAGAGCACGTTCCTCGAAGTCGCGTACCTGCTGCTGAACGGCGAGCTGCCGACGAAGGACGCGCTCGACGACTGGATGCAGCGCATCACGCATTCGACGCTGTTCCACGAGAACATCAAGAAGTTCATCGACGGCTTCCATCACGACGCGCATCCGATGGGCATGCTGGTGAGCACGGTCGCGGCGCTGTCGACGTTCTATCCGGAAGCGAAGAACATCGGCGATGCCGATGTCCGCTCCAAGCAGATCGTGCGCCTGATTGCGAAGCTGCCGACGATTGCGGCATTCATCTACCGCCACAGCATTGGCCGCCACTACGTCTACCCCGACAACGACCTCAGCTACACGGGCAATTTCCTGAGCATGATGTTCCGGCTGATGGACAGGAAGTACGAGCCGAACCCGGTGCTCGAGAAGGCGCTCGATGTGCTGTTCATCCTGCACGCGGACCACGAGCAGAACTGCAGCGCAAACGCCATGCGCAGCGTCGGGAGCTCGCACGCGGACCCGTACGTGTCCGTCGCCGCGGCGACCGCTGCGCTCTACGGCCCGCTGCACGGCGGCGCCAACGAGCAGGTGCTGCGCATGCTGCACGAGATCGGCTCGGCCGATCGTGTGCCGGAGTACATACAGCGCGCCAAGAAGGGCGAGTTCCGCCTGATGGGATTCGGCCATCGCGTCTACAAGAACTACGACCCGCGCGCTCGCATCCTGAAGGCGATGGCGGACGAGGTGCTGGACGTCACGGGACGCAGCCCGCTGCTCGACCTGGCGATGGAGCTGGAGCGGATCGCGCTGGAGGACGAGTACTTCGTCGAGCGGAAGCTCTACCCGAACGTCGACTTCTACTCCGGCATCATCTATCAGGCGATGGGCTTCCCCGTCGACATGTTCCCGGTGCTCTTCGCCATTCCGCGCACGGCCGGCTGGCTGGCGCAGTGGCAGGAGATGCTGACGGACAACGACCAGAAGATCGCGCGGCCGAGGCAGGTCTACACGGGATCCGACACGCGCGAATACGTGGCGATCGGTCGTCGTTGAAGACGGGCATGACTCGGCGGCGTCCGTGGGGTGCCGGTAGCGCAGGCATCGTGACGCGGCGCTGCCGGTGGCATGGCGCGGCGCTCCTCGCTCTGCTTGCGTTCTCCGGGTGTGCGCATCGTGCTCCGGTACCGATTGCGCCACCGGAGCGGGTGGCGGCGGCGGAACGCCTCGTGGCGACCGCGCCGGAGGTCGTGGGGATGCACCCGGGGCTGGGGGCGCTGCTCGACTCGCTGGTCGAGACGGGTATCGCCGAGGGGGCGGCGCCGGGTGCCGCGCTGGCCGTAGGCCGGTACGGACGCATCGTTCACCTGGATGCGTACGGCCGCATCGATACGGCCGCTGCGTCGGCACCCGTGACGGATTCGACGCTGTTCGACATGGCGTCGCTGACGAAGGTGGTCGCCACGACAACGGCTGCGATGATCCTCGAGGAGGAAGGCCGTCTCGATCTCGACCGGCCGGTGCGCGACTTCCTTCCCGGGCTGGACGCACCGGAGAAGGCCGCCATCACCGTACGGATGCTGCTCACGCACAGCGGTGGCTTCATCTCGGGCGCTCCGTTGTGGCGCGATGCCCCGGGGCGTGCGGCGTTCCTGCGCAGCATGAACGAGCGCCCGCTGGCCTACACGCCCGGCGACAGCACCATCTACAGCGACTGGGACCTGATCCTGACGGGCTGGATCATCGAGGAAATCACGGAGCGTCCGCTCGACGTGTTCCTCCAGGAGCGGGTGTGGGGTCCGCTCGGCATGCGCGACACCGGCTTCAACCCGCTGGCCGACGTGGCCGTGCGCGCGGGCGAGCACTGCACGGTCACACACCGGATCGGGCACCCGCTGCTGCCGCGCGTCGCGGCGACCGAGCAGGATACGGTGTACCGGCACCGGCCGATCCACGGCATTGTGCACGACGAGAATGCGTGCGCGCTCGGTGGCGTGGCCGGCCACGCCGGCCTCTTCTCCTCGGCACGCGATCTCGCCGTGTTCGCGCAGATGATGCTGAACGGCGGCTCCTACAGTGGCGTGCGTATCCTGGACGCGAATACCATCGCGCGATGGACAGCGCGGCAGAACCCGCGCTCGAGCCGCGCTCTCGGATGGGATACGCCGTCGCCGGGCGCTACCGCCGGCCGCTACTTCTCACCGCGCTCGTTCGGCCACACGGGGTTCACCGGCACGAGCATGTGGATGGATCCGGAACGCGGCGTGTTCGTGGTGCTGCTCACGAACCGCGTCAACCCCACGCGCCAGAACTTCCGGCATGAACCGCTGCGCCGCGACCTTGCGGACGCGGTGCAGGCTGCGATTCTCGATGCGCCTCTTGTGGAGTGGCGGCCGGCCCGACGCTGATTCTACCGCGTCTAAAAAAGGCCGACGTCACTGCGTGTCGTCGGCCGCCCCGTCTTCCTGCTGCTCCGGCTCCTCCGTGCCCTCCTTCGCAGCCCGCTTCTTCTCGAGCTTCTCCGCCTTCTTCTGCTGCTTCTTCAGTTCCTTCTCGCGCTTCACGAATCCGTAATTCGGTCGTCTGGCCATGCAGTGCCCTCCAGTATGTCGGGATGTGATCGATGGGGTACCCCGTGCGGAGGATACCGGTCCGCTCCCCGCGAAACAACCATTGCAGGCTCGCTGGGCCAGAACGCATGATCGCGATCGCACGGCTGCGCCGAATCACTCCATGTCGACGACGCCGTTGGCCCTCGTGAAATGCAGGCGCACGCGGGCTGGCCCGCGAATGGCCGCAGCCGCCCGGTAGAATTCCGCCTGCGCGGCATAGGATTGCGCGACGGTCCCGATCCGGTCGATCGTGACATCGTGCGTCTTGAAGTCGATGATCCAGCCGGTCGGCTCGTCGGGGCGGTACAGATCGAACGCGCCGGTGCGCCAGTCGCGCGATCCCGCCAGATGAAGGAACGTCAGCTCGCGGTAGTGCTCGCCGTCGACATACCACTGCCAGTCCGGGCCGCGGATGACGTTGCGGATCTCCTCCTCCAGCGCCGCACGATAGGGCGTCCCTTCCGCCATGAGCGTCTCGAGCTCGGGCGAGGCGAGGTCGCCGATCGTTTCCTCCAGCAGCTCCGACAACTCCGCCTCGTCACGGATCCGCTCCAGCACGCCGTGCACGACGGTGCCGTGCAGGTTCGCGGGAACGACGCGATTCGTCGAGGGGCCGGCGACTGCCGCAGGTGCACGACGTACGAAGTGCCAGTGGGGTTGCACACCGTGCACATAGACCAGCTCCCACGTCCGCGGATTGTTGCGCCGCTGCATTTCCTCGGTCGCCGACGTGATCCAGCGCAGTGGCGGCGGCGTGATGCGTGCGGCGTGCGCGGGCACGTCACCGGGCTGCACGCGGTCGAGCCACGCGATGTCTACCACGTCCGGAGACGCCGCAACCTCCGCAGGCGACGCGCCCGTCTCGAGGTCCGTGGTGAGCCGGTCCTTTGCGAGCGCCAGCCAGGCGCCGAACGAGCCGTTCTTCTCGCCGCCGACAAGCACCAGGCGGTCACGCGCCCTCGTGGTTGCTACGTAAAGAAGACGCGCCTCTTCCGCGGCTTCCTCGAGCCGGCGCCGATCGTACAGCAGTCTGGCGCGATCGCCGCGATCCGCCTGCTTCGGACAGAGCAGCGGCCCGAAGTCGGGATCGCTCCAATAGTCGTTGGACGACTGATCGGCTGGCGGTCGGCCGACGTTGATCAGGAACACGACCGGCCACTCGAGCCCCTTCGCGGAGTGGATGGTGGACAGCGTGACGACATCATCGCTGTCGCTGTAGAGCGGCGCCTGTGGCAGGCCCTGATCCGCGTCATCCCAGCGATCCCACAGCTCGAGGAACGTACCCAGCGGCTGGTCGCGGAATTCCTCGGCGACACGCACGAGGCCGTGCAGGTTCGCGATCGCCTCGCGCGCGCCCGGCAGCATGTGCAGATGCGCGCGGTAGCCGCTCTCCTCGAGGACCCACAGGAGCAGCTCATCGAGTGGCATGCGGTCACTGAGCCGTGAAGCGGCGTCGAGCAGCGCCAGTCCGCTCGTGAGAGCCTCCTTCTCGACACCGGCGATGCCGGCGTGCTCCGGCGCGTCGAACCACTCGCCCTCACGGAGGAATCGGGACGCCTGCTCGAGCAGCGAGCCGGCGCCCCCCATGAGCCGGATGCGTGCGATGGTCTCGTCGCGCAGGCCCACGAACGGCGAACGGAGGAACGCGAACGCGCGCAGGTCGTCGGTGTGATGCTGGAGCAACCGCAGGAGCGTGATGATGTCGAGTACTTCCATGCGACTGGACAGACCGGCCTGACCCTGCTCGTAAAACGGTATCGCGCGTGCGCGCAGCTCGTTCAGGTAGCCGGGTAGCTGCGTTCGCGTGCGATAGAGAACCGCGATGTCGCTGTACCGGCAGGGCCGGCGCTCGCCCGTGCGTGCGTCCGTCACGTCGACACGGCCGACAAGCTGCTCGATGCGTGCGGCGACCCACGCGCACTCCTGCTTCGTCTCCTCCGGTTGCAGCCACTCGACACCGGCCGTGCCCGAGCTGCGGAACGGGACCAGGTCCGAATATTCGATGCGGCTGCCGGGGCACTCCGACTCCAGCTCCGCGCCCGTCGTGTCGATTGCGGCCGCGAGGGCGCGGTTCACGAAGTCGATGACGCGCTCATCGCTGCGGAAGTTGCGCGTGAGGCGGAGCGTACCGGCATCGCCGAGGTCCCGTGCCACGGCGTTCCACACGCTGATGTCCGCACCGCGGAATCGATAGATGCTCTGCTTCGCGTCACCGACGAAGAACAGCTGCGGGCGCGGTACACCGTGTCCAATGGCGTAGGCGATGTCGCGCTGTGCGGCGTCAGTGTCCTGGAACTCGTCGATGATGAGGATGCGGTAGCGCCGGCGGAGCATCGCGCGGGCCGCGTCGCCGTGCGAGCCGGCGAGGAGGTCGCGGGTATCGAGGATCAGCGCATCGAAATCACGGACGTTCTCCTCGCGCATATGATCGAGCCAGCGCGCCTGCGCTGTGTGCGCGAGGCGTATGAGCACGGCGCAGCGCTGACAGGTGAGGTCGTCGGACACGGGGCTCCAGGCAGCGCAGAGCGCGCGCAGTCTCTCGACATCCAGCTCGCCGTCCGCCGCCCACGCGCCGTAGCGCTCGGCGTGCCAGCGCAGGTCGCGCAGCACGGCGCGGACGATCTGGACGGCGCCGGCCGAGAACGTGTAGCCGTCGAGAGTGAACGTGCCGACAATGTCCATGACGCCGGCATCGCGCTCACCCAGGCGCTCGAGGATCAGGTCACGTATGAGCGCGTCCTGTTCGAGCCGCGACTGTCGCTCGTCCAGCACGCGGAACGTGGGATCGATGCCGAGGCGGAGTGCGTGCTCGCGCAGGATCTGGCCGCAGAAGCCGTGGATCGTGCCGACGGCAGCGCGATCGATCTGCCACAACAGCTCCGCCGCGCGATCGGAGCGGGCGATGCCTTCGCGCAGTTTGGTCCTGAGGTCGTGGGCGGCCTTTTCCGTGAACGTGATCGCCGCAATCTCGCTGAGAGTGCACGGCTCCGGACATGGCTCCAGTCCGGACTCGATGCCGAGCAGCCACAGGATCTTGCCGACGACGGTCGTCGTCTTGCCGGTGCCCGCGTTCGCCGTGAGCAGCACGTCGTGATCCGCCAGGATCGCCGCCCGCTGTTCGTCCGTCCACCCGTGCTCAGTCATCGAAGCGGCACCCTTCCTCGAGTGTGGCCAGTGTCCGGCACACGCTCAGGTCCGGGTCCCAGGACGCCCACTCCGAGCTGGCCGCCATCACCGCCTCGAACAGGCCCTCGTGAACGCGCGCGGGGACCGAGAACGCGTAGGCAAGCGCCACGTCATACGGGTCCTTGCTCACCGTGATGCTCGCTCCGTTCTTCGGGTTGCCTGGCTTCTTCAGAGCGCGATACCGCGCACCGGCGACATCCACGCCGGCCGACTGACGCAGCGCCTCCGAATACAGCGGCGCCTGGAGCAGCACGCCGTCGCGGTACGACTTCGCGGCCGGGATGCTGGACGTCTTGTAATCGAGTACCTGGTAGCGACCCTTGCGGTCGCGGTCGATGCGATCGACACGGCCCGTCAGTCGCAGCTGTACGTTGCGGCCACGGGTATCCCGCCCGGTGATCATGACGGGCTGGCCGGCCTCGTCCTGGAGCACGTACTCACAGCGCCAGGGCCGCTCGCCCTGCTGATTCATGTGCTCGAGCTCCCATGCGACGTAGTTCCGGATCACGGTCGCGATCCCTTCTCTGCTCACACTCCAGAGCGCGCCGATGCCGAGCCAGTTGCCGCCCGCCTCCCGTTCGGCGACCACCTCGGCGATCGCTTCATTCAGCCGCGTCTCCACATCCGCCGACAGCGCGACCGGCACGTCGTCGAGCGACGCCGCATAGAACCGCTCTAGGATGTCGTGTGCGATGCCGCCGAACTCGAGCGGCGACGTGGACTCCTCGGCCTCTTCGAGCGTGCGCAGGCGCAGTACGCGATCGATCAGGAAGAAGAACGGACAGCGCGTGTAGGTCTGCAGCTGGCTCGCCGACCAGATGTGCTCGGGGCCGTAACGTCTGCGCAGCAGCTCGAGCACGTCCGGGTCGCGGATCACGCCATTCCACATGGTCGCCGGACGAGGCACGGTGCGATCCGGCACACCGCGCGACTGCTCTGCGTGCGCGTGCAGCACCGCGCGGCGGATCACGTCCGGTTCCGGCGTGCGGACATCGTCGCGGCCGTCGAGCAGAGCCTGCACGGCCAGCTGACGGGTCTGGTCACGTGTGATGGGCTCGCCCAGGAGGTCGAGGCTGCGCGGCAGCTCCGTTGCGGCGTCGTGCTCCGGCAGCATGAGCGATGGCAGCAGCGGCGTGCCGCGCGGATCGGTCGTGCGGTACGAAGCGCTCACCATGCCGCTCGTCGTTATCGCCCGCCACAGCGCATGCTCCCGTTGCAGAGCGAGCGAGCGATTCTCGAGCGGCAGACCCGCCGCGATCAATGCGGAGCGCTCCTCCTCGGAGAAGATGCCGCCATCCGTTGCACGCGCCGGGAACACGCCGTCGTTCATGTGGATGACGAACGTGTGGCGGAACGGCACGAGTGCGGCATCCTGCGCTTCCAGTACCTGCACGCCCTTCTGTGCCGGTGTCGACAGAACCAGCTCCTGCCCGTCGAGCATCCTGCGCAGAAGGCGGTACCACTCTGCACCGCTCATGACGGATACGTCATCGGCGACCGCGTTCCACTCCGTGAGCAGTGTTTCGAAGCGACGGAACCCGCGCTGATCGAAGCGTACGACGTCGTAGCGCTCGTGCGGAACGCGTGACAGCGACCGCTGGATCTCCAGCTCGTCGCGCGTGAGCAGAGCACGCGTCAATTCGACCCAGGCCCGCTCGGTGCGTGTGCCGGACAGCGGATCGAGCAGTGCACGCAGCTCGCGGAACCAGCCGGCATGCCGCGCAATCCGTTCCGAGCGACTGCGCCGTGCCTGCGCTGCGACCTCGTCCTCGGCCTCGTCTTCGCCGCCGGCGGCGGCAGTCACCTGGAGCTCCCGGAGCGCCTGCTCCCACGCCTCCAGCGTGCCGGGGCGAGCACGCGCCGCAATGTCATCGAGGAGCCGCACGTCGATCCGCAGCCGCGTGTACGAGCTCGCGATCACGGCTCGCAGTGGCCGGTACGTCCAGCCCTCGCCCGCACCCCGGAACAGCTCCAGCACCAGCGACAGCACCGGGATCTCCGCGAGCCGGCGCCGGATGCGCGCGGTGCACGGAATGCCCGCGCTCTCCAGGTGGCGACACGCAGCCCGTGTATCTTCGCGCCCCGTCCGCGCGATGACGCTTACCTGATGTGGCTCCTCGCCGGCCAGCAGCAGCGCCTTCACGCGCGCGGCCACCCACTGGAGCTCGCGCACGGCGTCCGGTGCAGGCTGTACGACGATGGGCGGACGTTCCGAACGCTCCAGCTCCTCGATCGCCCCGAGCTCGTCGAACTCCTCAGCCTCCATGGGCACATACACGCTGACATCGACTTCCTGCTGCGCGGCGAGTGCATGCAGCAGCGAGCCGCGCGTGCGCGCCGAATAGAGGCCGTAGACATGCAGCCGCTCCGCGCCGCCAATGGCGTCGCGCAGACCGCCTGCGCGGATGGCGTCGGCAATGATCGCGTGGATCGCACGCGGATCATACATGCCGCGCTCACCGAGGTGGTCGAGGTACTCCCTGTAGACGGCGAGAATCCACGCGTTGCGACGTTCCGCGAATTCGTCCGCCGCTGCATGTGCGAGCAGAGCGGCGAACCGGTCCGGCGTCACACCCTCGGGCAGCAGCTCGCTGAAGACCGCGTCCAGCATGTGGCCGCGGACGATGGCCGTGCCGCCGGCTGCACCGATGCCCGTGCGGCGTGCCTGCGCCGACGCGATTGCACTGATCAGCTGCCGGCGCGTCAGCAGGTCGATCGGCGCGGCACCCGCATGAAAGCGCTTCGGCAGCTCCGACAGGAACGACAGCGGCGGTGCGAGCCATCCCGGATGGCCGGAGGCCGCGGCACTCTCGAGCAGCAGGTCGCGCTGGCTGCGCTGTGTCAGCCAGACATGCGAGGGGTGGTGCGTGGTGCCGGGTGAGGTACGGGCATCGCCGAGGAAACGTGCGACGCAGGTGGACCAGAGCGGGGCGGCCTCGCCCTTCACGACGTTGACTGGCATGACGACTCTCTGCTGGTGCTACGGAGGGACGAACTGGAATATGCCCGGGGGGTGTGACAGCGGCAAATGAGGCTGCGACCGGCGTCGGTGAGCGGGGGAGGCATCGTGTCGATGCGTCCGATCACGCAACGGGAGGAGGCTGCTGTCGAGCAGTCCGCCTCCTCCGCGCTCCGTGAGCTCCGCTATTCGTACATCCTCCGCTGGTACGTCATTGTGTGCGACCCGCTAGAGGACCAGG
Source organism: Longimicrobiales bacterium (assembly GCA_035461765.1). Taxonomy (GTDB): domain Bacteria; phylum Gemmatimonadota; class Gemmatimonadetes; order Longimicrobiales; family RSA9; genus SH-MAG3. Next base: position 8,086 of record DATHUY010000077.1, on the reverse strand, counting down.
TCGCGGCCATTCGATCTTCCGCGCTTCAGCAGCGAGGCGACGTTCAGCGCCTCATGGATGTCCGGCCAGTGCACGGCGTCGCCCTTCCGGCCGGCCACCTTCCAGTTCCTGCGGGCATCGGCGGGCGCGTCACGGAGGCGCGGAAACCACGCGAGCGGAACCACGAGGACACATCCATCGGCGAGACTCAGGACGAGCGTCTCTTTTGTGAAGAGTACGTCAATGACACGATCTGATCCGACTGCCATGGGCGTCTCCAGGGTCGCGCTTCGACGATGTGTCGTTCGGAATCGCGCAATTGGAAGCTGTTGGGCGAGGAGTTGGGAGATTCTGCGACGCAGGAATGAAGCTGATGCATCGAAATCGTTTCCCTTCGAGCCCATGGCAGTCGGATTCAGCATTGTGCACCTTCGGCGTAGCCTGGTGGCTGGATGTTGGCGGCAGTTTCCTCTATGAGGTAAATCCTGGGCTCCCCGCTCGAGTCGAGGTCGTCCATGGTGATGAGGCCGAACGGCCCGGAGCGGAAGTTGTATTCGCCTTCCAGGGTGTTGATGCGGCCCTCGACGGTCGAATCACCCACAAGTAGAATCGACAGCTCACCCCCACGGGCCTGACCAGTATAGGTGGGGGCACTGACAGTGTCGTTCTGCACGCGCGACAGGCGGAACTCCGTCAGACCGGTCCCGGGCACGTCGACGATCACGGTCCGGGTCCGCCCAGGCTCGGGCAGCGCGGCCGCGTTCAGCAGGGCCGTGGTGGCCCGGCACTCGCCGACCAGCCGGTCCATCTCCGGATCCCCGGCATCCTGCCAGATAGTACGGTCGGCACGCCCGAGGTAGGAGCGGATCACCGCCTTGGCACTGTCGGACAACAGGTCCGAGTCATGAAACGCCAGCGCCTCCGGATCCACGATCGTGAGCAACGCAGGAGGCGGGTCCGTCGCACATCCGGTCGCAACGAGACAGGTCAGACCTGCCTGGATCAGTGCCCTGCCCGACATCCGCCCAGCCCCACCCCTGCGCAATCTCAACGTCATGGTTCCCCCGTGGTCCGTTGCTGCCCGTTCGGCAGACACTGGAACGATAGGACGCCTGCGTCAGATGAAACGACGACGGCGGCGCTCCGAAGGGCTGACGTGGCCGCCGAGCGTCAGACCGGGTGCAGATCCGCGCCGCGGTGCGTCATTCGGTCTGGCGATGGGCTCCGGAACGGCGTACAGTGCGATCGAGAACGAACGGTCACGGCAGATGGAGGCATGGAAATGCGCGAGCAGGGAGAGTCAGGCAGTGCGGCGCGACTCATCAGGAAAGTGGTGTTCACGTACAGGCTCGAGGGTGATCCGGAAGAGACGGAGCGGACGCTGACGCTCGAGCACGGCGGATCAGGGGACGCGATCGACGCGTTCGTCCTGAGTGAGGAGCTGATCCGTAAGCTGGCCTATGTGGACGCGGAGGGTGGCTGCACGCCGGTGAAGACGGAGCCGGGGTCGGACTGGAAGGTCAGCACGATGGAGAAGGAATCGACGGAGCGCGCGGACTGCCTGTGGATCCACGACATTACGTGCAGCTGGTCGGAGTACTGTCCGGATCAGTGAGGCGGGCCAGCGGGCCTGCCGTCCTCGCGCTCGACTCCTCCTGAGGGGGCGGGACCGTCGGCAGCAATGCGGCTCCTGCTGGCGATCAGCGCGTTGAGATCCACGCGGGTGGCGAGGTCCCAGAACGGGCGCGTGCGTGCAATGCGGGGCCCCTGTCTCGGGTCCGCCTCCATATACCGCCCGAGGAGCACGACTGCTTCGGCATCGTTACCGAGCAGCGCCTCCACACCCGCGCGCATCCACAGAGATCCCGGCTCGTCAGGGTCGAGGCGGTCGAGGATGACTCGGGCGCTGTCCGGCTGACCGGCCTGGGCATAGATGGCCGCGAGCAGGGTGCTGAAGCGGCTCTCCATCTCCGGCTGCCGGCGAAGATCGGATTTCTGCAGGAACCTCGCCTTCAGCCGGCGCGATGCTGCGGGATCAGGCGGACTGGCCCCCCAGGCCTCGAGCGACAGCAGGCAGTACAGGCCTGGCAGGGTCGGCTCGATGCTCCAGAGCTGCCCGCACCAGCCATTGGCCTCGAGGTCATCACCGATCTCGAAGTCACTCCGCCATCTCTGATACAGGAATCCCTGCGCCCGTGGCCCCGCGACATTGAAGCCCTGTTCGGCGGAGTAGGCAGATTCGCCGTAACGACCGGCAGCGAACTGGAGGTCAGACAGACGGGTCCAGGCATTCTCGTTCGACGGATCGAGCTGTGTTGCACGCTTCAACTCCGCTTCAGCATCTGCGAATCCGGCCAGGAGAGAATGAGGCGTCGTGCCGTCCATCCGGGCCAGATGGTACAGCAGCGTGCCACGCAGCGCGTGGACGTCGGCGTTATCCGCGGCGAGCCGTTCCGCCTGATCCGCAAACGACAACGCCCGCTCCAGCAACTCGCGCCGCAGCACCGGATCTTCACGACCGTAGCCGGCGATGAATACGCGACGCTCCAGGCCCCAGCCACGCCGAACCACGGGCTCCGCCCACTCCGGATCCAGGCTGGACGCCAGCGCGAGGATTGAATCCATTTCCACGAGCCGTGCGTCCGCCGCCGGCCGTTCCCCGGCCTCAAGCATGTTAACGATCTCGTATTGCATGTCGCGGGTTCTGTTGACGAGGCGGAACGCTTCCTCACTCGATGCGCCGGACGCCTGAAACCGGACGTGGGCAGGGAGCCGCAGCTCGGTTCGCAGAAACTCCTCGGCAAGCCCCGCCATGTCCTGGCTCAGGTTATGACTCTCCGATGAGGGTCGCTCGATGGTCCGGGTCTGCAGCACAATGCCATTGCCATCGAGCAGCTCGATGACGGCGCGCACCACGCCACCTGCCTGACTCACGCGCCCACCCACCATATAGTTGACGCCGAGCTGCGTTCCGAGCTCGGTCTCCAATACGCCACGTTCTCTCAGCTCGCGGACGGCGGCGGGTGAGCGCACGCCGACCTGGCGACTCCGCGCGATGGCTTGCGTGAGGTCGTCGGTGAGCGATTCCGCGAGCGCCCGCAGCGACTTGTCCTCAGACAGGTCGCTGATCGGCATCATGGCGATCACGTACATGTTTTCCGCGACGGTAGCGGCCTGCGCCGACTGCCCCGACTGCCGCGAGAGATACGCGGGCACGCTCACGAGCACGACGAGAACTGCGATCACGACGGAGCGCCGGGCCAGAGATGCGCCTCGCCACATCTCGCGCGGACGCCGGCGCGGCGGCATGCGTGCTTGGCGACGGTCCGCCACCGTTCCTGCCGCATGCACCGAGACCGGCGTCATCGGCGCGGGGGCATGGGCTGACGGGGGCTCGGCTGAAGTGTCCTCGACGACGGAAGCGGACGCGTCGGGCTGGCCCATCGAAGGGGCGACAGCATCACCATTCCGGATCGACGCGACGAGCGCCTGCGTCTCCTCGAGCGGCTCGACCTCGAGCTCCGCCTCGAGCTGACGCACGTAGTTGTCGTAGTACTGGAGCGCGGCCGTGCGCTGACCCGCGGCGGCGAGCCGCTCGATCAGCGTATGCGCCGCCTCGTCGTCGAGCGGATCCAGCTCCACCCATTGTCGGGCCGCATTCAGCGCGTCATCCGCCCTGCCCGACGCGACGAGCGCCGCAACGTGATCGCGCTGGAGCCGGCGATGCAGCCGCGCCAGGTGGCCGCGGCGCCGATCGACCCACGCCTCGAACGACCGATTGTCCAGGGAGAAGCCGTGCAGGAAGGGCCCGCCATAGAGCGCCAGTGCATCCGTGAGCCGGCCGTCCTCGACCGCGCGCTGGAACTCCACCGCGTCGACGGCGGCACTCACGACGATGCGGTCCCTCCCCATGTCGATCCAGTCATCGCCCAGCACCTGACGCAGCTCGTACAGCATCTGACGCAACGCATGTTTTCCGCGCGCCGTGTCGCGGTCGGGCCAGAACAGCGCCACCACCTCCTCGCGCGCGACGTCCCGCTCTACGGCCAGATAGAGCAGGAGCGCGAAGCGGAGGCGCTGCGCGGGCAGGTCGGGAAAATCAGTTTCCCCGGAGTGGACACGCGCGGCACCAAGGGTGGTCAGGCGAACGAGCATCAGCGCCATTGGGAAGGTGCTAAGTATGTGCGGTATGCCTGGATTATGACGGCAGATCAGGAATGGCGCAAGCGGCTGGCGTGAGTGGCTCAGGCGTCGCTCGCGGTGGGTGCAACGGGCGTTCATGTATCCAGGATTGGATGCCAGTCGCGCTCGCCATGCGCCCACCAGTCGGCCCCCTTGCCGGCGCATAAACATCTCCCTTGCGCCCGGACGTGACAGCGCCTACCATTTTCATGTTGAAAATGATTCTCAACCTCAAACGACGTGGTGAGGGACTCGTGAGGTTCGCAGCTTTCGTCAGCGCCTGTGCGCTGACTATCGGTCTGGCCGGGGTAATGACACCGGCCGCAGCGCAGCAGGGAACGGTCGTAATCAGCGGGCGAGTGCTCAATCCGGCGGGCCAGCCGGTGTCGGGCATCGCGGTGTCGGCCCGAGGCCCGGCATCGCAGAGCGCCGTGACGAATGAGGCAGGCCAGTACCGCATCGGCCCGGTGGCGGCAGGTGCCTGGGTGGTGCGGGTCGAGGGGATAGGATACCGGAGCGTGGAGCGTTCGATCGAGGCGGCGGCGGGACGGTTAACCGTCGACTTCGAGGTCGAAGAAGTCGCGATCGCGCTGACGGGTCTTCAGGTGGTTGCGGCGACGCGGACCGGTGCTGCGGCCGCGACACTGCCGATCAAGGTGGATGTGATCGAGGCCCGCGAGCTCCAGGTACAGCAGGGCCTGGCGTCGAACCCGACGGAGGTGCTGTCGAACGTGATCCCGAGCTTCTCGCCGGCGCGTCAGAAGCTGACGAGCGCGGGCGAGAGCTTCCGGGGCCGGCGCCCGCTCTTTCTGATCGACGGTGTGCCGCAGTCGAACCCTCTGCGCGACGGTCGGCGGGACGGGTTCACGGTGGACATGGAAGCGATCGAGCGGGTGGAGGTGATCTTCGGCGCGAACGCGATCCAGGGTCTCGGGGCGACGGGCGGTATCATCAACTATGTGACTGTGAGCCCGCCGAAGACGGGCCGGCTGGAGCAGCGCGTGTCGCTGGGCACGACCAGCAGCGACGGTTTCGATGGCGACGGTTTCGGCTGGCGCGGCCAGTACATGGCGGGCAAGCGTTTCGGCAGCGTGGACGTCCTCGGGTCGGCCAGCTACGAAGAGCGCGGGCTGCAGTACGACGGACGTGAGCGCGCGATCGGTGTCGACAACGTGCAGGGCGACATCGCGGATTCGAACAGCCGCAACTTCATGGGCAAGGTCGGCTGGGAGCCGGACGCGAACCAGCGTCTGCAGCTGATGGTCAACAGGTTCCGGCTGGCGCAGGAAGGCAACTTCGACATCGTCGCAGGCGATCGGGCGGCGGGTACGCCGGCGGTGTCGGTACCCGGTCAGCCGGAAGGCACGGAGCCGGTGAACGACGTGTTCACCGCAGCGCTCGACTATGAGCACACGCTGCTGGGCGGCGGGCGGCTCTCGGCGAAGGCGTACTACCAGGACTTCTCCGCCCTGTTTGGCGGAGGTCGCTTTGCGACGTTCCAGGATCCGCAGATCGCACCGGTGGGCGAGCTGTTCGACCAGTCGCAGAACAACTCGGAGAAGTACGGCACGCGCTTCACGTACGCGCGTGCGGGCCTGGCCGGCATGCCCCTGGACGTGATCACGGGCTTCGACTTCCTGCGCGACCTGACGTATCAGAGCCTGGTGCAGACGGATCGCAACTGGGTTCCCGTCACGGAGTTCTTCAACTACGCGCCGTTCGTCCAGCTGGATCATCTGCCGCTCGGCTGGCTGTCGATTTCCGGCGGCATGCGGTGGGAGCTGGCGAAGCTCGATGTGCCGGACTTCACCACGCTGGCCGGCAACCGGGCTGACCACCAGCGGGTGAACGTGGCGGGCGGCAGCCCGAGCTTCGACGAGCCGCTCTTCAACGTCGGCGGCGTGGTCACCCCCATCAACGGGCTCCGCTTCTACGGCACGTTCTCACAGGCGTTCACGATGCCCGACGTCGGGCGCGTGCTGCGCGGCATATCCGAGGAGGGCACCGCGGTCGGGGACTTCCTCGCGCTCCAGCCCGTCAAGACGGACAACATCGAGTTTGGCGGCACGTTCGGGACGTCTCGTGCGCTGGTCGGTGCGACGTGGTTCCAGTCGGCGTCGGACTTCGGGTCGCGCCTGGTGCCGAACGCGGACGGAATCTTCCAGGTCCGGCGGGAGCCCACGCGGACGCACGGCTGGGAGTTCACCGGGCGCTTCGAGGCCGGTCCCCGCCTCGCCTTCAATGCCGGCTATTCGATGCTGCGCGGCAGCTTCGATGGTGACGACAACGGCTCGTACGAGTCGGACCTGAGTGCGGCCGACATCGGTCCGGACCGGCTGAACCTGGCTGTCGACGTGAACCGCGGCCGCCGCTTCAGCGGTCGTCTTCAGAGCTTCACGTTCTTCGATCGCGAGTTCCGCAACGGCGCCGGCGATGTGACCGCGCAGTTCGATGGCTATACCACCGTGGACGGCTCCATTTCCGCCGGCCTCGGGATCACCACCATTACCCTGTCGGCATCGAATCTCCTGGATGAGCAGTACATCACCTATTTCGGGCAGGCCGCGACGACCCTTGCGGACCGCTACTTCGCGGGCCGCGGGCGCACGTTCTCGCTCCGCGCCGAAACGCGGTTCTAGACGGCCGTCCATGCGCAGGCTGATCCGGCAGACGCACGCCTGGATCGGCCTGGCGCTGTCGCTGCTGCTGTTCGTGTTCGGCGTGACGGGCTCCGCGCTCGTCTACAAGGAAGCATACTGGCGACTCGTCTATCCCGAGCTGCGCGCGCCCGCGCCGCAGCTCGGGCCGGCCGAGCACGCCGCTGCGATTGCTGCTGCAGAAGCGGCGTTCGGTCCGAATCTGCGATCGGTCAAGCTGCCGGAGCCTGGCGTTTCCGCGTACCATCTGTACCTCGTGGACGGCGAGGCGTTTCTGTCGGCTGCGGATCACCGGATCATCGACCAATGGAGACCGAACGAGCGCCTGATGAGCCTGCTCTTCGACCTGCATGCGCATCTCATGGCGGGTGAGACCGGTGAGAAGGTCGGCGGCGTGATCGCACTGCTCGGTGCCCTGCTCGCACTGACCGGCCTGGTCCTCTGGTGGCCGACGCGGAAGCGCTTCTCCCTGCGCAACCTCCTGCCCGCGAGCCTGGCACGTCGCGATCTGCTGGTATGGCACCGCGATCTCGGTGTCGTCTCGACGCCGATCCTTCTTCTCGTCCTGCTCAGCGGCAGCGCGATCGTCTTCTACTCGACAGCCGGCCGGATCCTCAATGGCATCTTCGGCGATGCTCCGCCGGCCGCCGTCGCACCCGCGCGCGATCTTCCGCCCGTCACGTTGGCCGGCGCGGATATGCTGACGCGCGTCGCGGAGGAGTTTCCGGACGCGCGGCTCGTATTCTACTACCCGCCGCACGACGGCGACGGGCACAACGAGTTCCGGTTGAAGCAGCCATGCGAGCTGCACCCGAACGGCCGCTCCTACCTCTATCTCGATCATGCGGGTGAGGTGGTCGGAAGGACCGATGCGTGCGCGAGCGCACCGGGCCAGAAGACGCTGCACGCGATGTATCCGCTGCATGCAGGCAAGGCCGGGAGCGCGCTGTACCGCCTCGCCGTATTCGTGTGCGGACTGATGCTCGCATCGCTCGCACTGAGCGGCGCGGTCACGTACGTGCAGAAGCTGGTGCGGAAGAACGGCCGGTAGCCGGGGGCCGGAGGCCGGCTCGGCGGACGGAGGCCGACTCGGCGATGGAACCGTCCGTCCCCGGGCTGGCCGGTGTCGATGCAGAAAACCCCGATGCCGCGGACGAATCCGCAACACCGGGGCTTCTGTTTACTGGCGAGGGACCTGGTTCCGCTAGGTTCGGTGTGCGCCTTTCGACGCGCCGGATCCCACCCTCTTACGTGTCACACGGCCCTGC
>DATHUY010000076.1 GCA_035461765.1 Longimicrobiales bacterium | reverse complement strand
CAGGGCCCGCTGGTGTCGATGCCTGATGTTGAACTTTGAAAAGGAGGTGATCCCTTGGCCAGTTCGAGTATTTTTCGCAACCCGACACGGGCAAGCGATCGCCTGATCGGCGCCTAGCCGAACAGCCGACGTAACAGTCCGCCAACGACAGGTGCCGATCGCAGGCATCGCGTCGGGTTGCGGAAACTCGGGGCGCCGCCGGATATTTCCGGCGGCGCTCTTGTTTGTTGTGCCGGCCGGATCCTGCCCTCCGGTCATGCTGCGGCTCTCCCCGGCCGCGGCGGTATGCGTGCGCCGTTCGCATTCCATGGATGATCCGACGCGGGAGAAACTCGATGAAGAGAGCGGTGCTCGCCCTGATGCTGTGCCTGTGGACGGCGCAGGGACTCGATGCGCAGCGCATCAAGCTGCCGGTACCGGTGCAGGAGCTGGAGGCGGCGTCACGGAAGGACCCGAATGATGTGATCGCGCGCTACAATCTGGCTCTCGGCTACTGGAGTCAGAAGAAGTACGACGCGGCCGAGGTCGAGCTGCGTGATGCCCTGTCGATCGAGCCACGTTTCGCGCTGGCGTACCTGGCGCTCTCGATGCTGCCGTTCGCCCGGCGCGAAAGCCTGTGGAACGAGAACCTGGAGGAGCGCGTTCCGGTGGAGTGGCGTGACCGCGTCATCGAGTCGGACCGGAACTACCGGGCGGCGTTCATGATGAACCCTCTGCTCGATCTGCGCATTCTGGCCGCCGTGACGCCGAAGAAGTCGGTGCTCTGGGAAACCGACCCGTACCTGTCGGCGATCTACAACCAGTGGATGCGCCCGTTCGATGATTTCATGACGGGCGATTATGCATCGGCCTATCTCCGCCTCCAGCGCCTGGCCCGGGACCTGACGGCGGCGGGCCGGCAGGATGTGAGCAGGGTGCCGGCCTGGCTGCTGTGGTACCGGGGGCTCGCCGCGGCGCACGTGTTCAAGCACGATGAGGCGATCGCGGACATGCGCGAGCTCGTGCATCGTGCAGAGGACGAAGAGGATCCATCGCGGCTCACGTACATGCCGCTCGAGCCGAACACGTACCGCAGCGTGCTTGCCGCGATGCTGCGCGCGGCCGGCCGCACGGACGAGGCGGCCGCGACGTACACCGAAGTGCTCGAGCACGACGCCGGCGCGTACATCGCACACATCGCCCTTGCGGACCTCGCGGAGGCGCGCGGCGATCTGCTGGCAGCCCTGGAGCAGAGACAGGCGGCGGCAGCCGCGAATCCGGATGATTTCACAACGGACGTCGAAGTCGGTATCACGCTGGCGCGGCTGGGTCGGCTGGAGGAAGCGGAAGCGACGCTGAAGCGCGTGGCCGCGGTACAGCCGAGGAGTCCCCGCCCGTGGTATGTGCTGGGCCTGATCCAGCAGCAGACCGGGCGGCCTGCGGAGGCGCGCGCGTCGCTGGAGACGTTTCTGGCGACAGTGCCCAGCAGGTTCCGTAATGAGATAGCGGACGCGCAGCAGCGTCTCACACAAATGGAGGACTGACGTGCGCCGCGCACTGTTCGCCTTCATCCTCACCGTCATGCCTGCGCTCGCACATGCGCAGCGCGCGTCCTACGAGGAGTTGCAGACGTTTTCCGCCGTGATGAATCTCATCCGGCTCAACCATGTCGACTCGGTGAGCTACACGCCGCTGGTGCGGGCTGCGATCGAGGGTGCGCTGGCCGCGGTCGATCCGCACAGCAGATATGTCCGTCGCGACATCGAAGCGCAGCTCATTGCAGCGCGTTCGGGCGAGTCGGGCTCGGCGGGGATCGAGCTGGATGGAATGGGCGGCGTCGTCGCCGTCATCGCTGTCGGCAGCGGAAGCCCGGCGGAGCAGGCGGACATGCTGGCCGGCGATCGCGTCGTCGCCGTTCAGGACTCGCCCGTTGTCGGCCTGGCGGCGCACGAGGTGGAGCTCCTGCTCTCGGGGCGGCCGGGAACGGAGCGCCGGGTGACAGTGGAGCGAGGCGACCCGCTGACCGTGTCGCGCGTGGACCTCACGATCCGGCTGGAACGGTACGCCTGGCCCAACATCGCCACGCCGATGATCATCGCCGGCGACATCGGCTACATAAGGCTGGGCGGGTTCGATGTGCGTGCCGCGTCGGAACTGGAACGGGCGCTGGACGGATTGCGGGGACGTGGCATGAAGGAGCTCATCCTCGACCTGCGCGGCAACCCGGGCGGGTTGCTCAGTGAAGCCGTCAGCGTGGCCGGTCTGTTCCTGGCGAAGAATGCGCTGGTGATGCGGACGGAAGGCCGGAAGGTGGACGCCAGCCACGAATACCGCACGCGCAGCGGCGGTCGTTATCAGGACCTGCCCATGATCGTGCTCGTGGACGGGTCTTCCGCCAGTGCTGCCGAGGCACTCGCCGGAGCACTGCAGGACCACGGGCGCGCGCTGATCGCCGGACACCGCACGTTCGGCAAGGCGCTCGTCCAGATGCCATTCCCACTTCCGGCCGGCGATGTCCTGTGGCTCACGGTCGCACGTGTGCACACGCCGGACGGTCGCATGATCCAGCGGTCGTACACCGGGCTCGCCGCCGGACAGTACGCGGCGGCCTCCGAGGCGCTGCGCCGCGGCGGCGCCACGGCCGCGGGGGCGGGCAGCGGCGGCATCGAGCCGGACAGCTATTTCGACGCTCGCGCTGCGCCTCCCGGCTGGTGGTCGGACGCGCGTCGGCGGCGCCTTGATGTGCAGGCCGTGGAACGCGCCCAGCTCGGCGTCGATCCCGGCGCGGACGGTGCCGGGTGGCGTACACCTCTCATCGACGCGCTGCGGACGGTCGTCGTGGAAACGCTCGGCGTCGACCCCGTCCTCGAGCCCGACCAGGAACGCGCCGTCGGCCGGCATCTCCTTTACACCGCAATCGAGATGAGGGAGGGCCGGCGTGCCGCGGGTGAGTTCGCCGCGCTCAACGATCCCGAGGTCCTGCGGGCGGCAGCGCTGCTCGAACAGCGTCGGCCGCGCTGATCCCCGTCGCGGCCGATGTCCTCACCGCCGCTTCTCGACGAACCGGCCCGGCCGCGATACTTTCCGCCTGCGCCGTACGTGCGGCGCGCCCGTCGCCAAAGTTGCTCGAGCAGGAGCCTCTCGCATGTCCGTCACGCTGCCCGATGTCGCGCGCCAGCCGCTGACTCTGCTCTCGGAAGAGGAGCAGATGTTCCGCGACATGGTCCGTGAATTCGCCGAAGAGAACGTGTCGCCGCTCGTCCATGACATGGATCGCGACGCGACGATGAATCCCGACCTGATCCCGCACCTCTTCGAGCTGGGCCTCATGGGCATCGAAGTTCCCGAGGACCTGGGCGGAACCGGCTCCTCGTTCTTCACAGCCGTGCTCGTGGTCGAAGAGCTGTCGCGTGTGGATCCCAGCGTCGGTGTGCTGGTCGATGTGCAGAACACGCTCGTCAACAACTGCATCCTTCGCTACGGCAGCGCGCATCTGAAGGAGATGTACCTGCCGCGTCTCGCCGCGCACGTCGTCGGCGCGTACGCGCTCTCGGAGGCCGGGTCCGGCTCGGATGCGTTTGCGCTCCAGACGCGCGCAGCGAAGGTGGACGGCGGCGGCTGGCGCATCGACGGCCGCAAGCTGTGGATCACCAATGGCGGTGAGGCCGGGACATTCATCATCTTCGCGAACACCGATCCGGAACAGGGCTATCGCGGCATCACGGCATTCATCGTCGATCGCGACTTTCAGGGTTTCAGCGTCGGCAAGAAGGAAGACAAGCTCGGCATCCGGGCGTCGTCGACGGTCGAGCTGATCATGGATGACTGCCGTGTGCCCGACGAGAATGTGCTGGGTGAGGTCGGCAAGGGCTACAAGATCGCGATCGAGACGCTGAACGAAGGGCGCATCGGCATCGGCGCGCAGATGCTCGGGCTCGCGCAGGGCGCGCTCGACCACACCACGCGTTACGTCCAGGAGCGCGAGCAGTTCGGCCGCCGCATCGCCGACTTCCAGGGGGTGCAGTTCCAGCTCGCGCAGATGCGCACGGAGCTGGAGGCGGTGCGTCTGATGGTCTACAACGCGGCGCGCCTGAAGGACTCCGGCGACCCGTTCATCCTCGAGGCAGCGATGGCGAAGCTGTTCTCATCCCAGGTCGCGCAGCGCATCGCATCAACCTGCATCGACCTTTACGGCGGCTACGGCTTCACAAAGGAGTACCCGGTCGAAAAGCTCTACCGTGATGCGAAGATCGGCACCATCTACGAAGGCACGAGCAACATGCAGCTGCAGACCATCGCCAAGCTGATGATGCCGTGATGGCGGACCTCAAGCCGCGACAGCGCGCGCTGCTGCGATCGATTGCTCAGGCCGTCCGGCCCATCCTCCAGATCGGCAAGGATGGCGTCACCGATGCCGTGGCCGACAGCGTGGCGGCAGCGCTCAACAATCGCGAGCTGCTGAAGATCCGGATCCTGGAGACCGCACCCGCCAGCGCCCAGGAGCTGGGCGAGGAGCTCGTCGCCCGTGTGGATGGCGCCCACCTCGTCCAGGTGATCGGCCGCACTCTCGTGATTTTCCGGCGCCACCCGGAAAAGCCGGAGATCAGCCTCCCCGACTGATCCTGCCCCGGCACCCGCGCAACCCTGTCGCCGGGCCTCTGTGCCGCAACTTCCCCGCAGCGTATTATCAGAAGCATGCACGTGATCCAGCCGCGGCGGAACCCCGGCGCGGAATGACGTTCAGGAGGATGCATGAGCACGACAGAGAAGACAGCGGCACCGGCTGTGAAGCCCGGCCCCGTTGATGAGCAGGAAGCGCGGCAGGTAGCGGAAGCGGCGCGCGAGACGGAGTGGGTCATGCCCAGCTTCGTCAGGGAGCTGTTCCTCGGCAAGCTGCGCCTCGACCTGATCCACCCACCTCCAGTCCAGGATCCCGACGAGAAGAAGCGGGCGGCCGAGTTTCACCGCGAGCTGTACGAGTTCGCCAGGACCATTGACGGCGAGGCGATCGAGCGGACCGGGCGCGTACCCGACGATGTGATCGACGGGCTGCGCCGGCTCGGCGCATTCGGCATCAAGATCCCGCAGGAATACGGCGGCCTCGGACTCTCGCAGCGAAGCTACAACAAGGCGATTGCGATCATCGGATCCGCCGCATCGGCCCTCGGTGTGCTGCTCTCGGCGCACCAGTCGATCGGCGTGCCGCAGCCGCTGAAGATGTTCGGGACACCCGAGCAGAAGAAGAAGTATCTGCCACGGCTGGCGCAGGGAGAGATCTCCGCGTTCGCGCTGACGGAGCCCGATGTCGGCTCCGACCCTGCACGCATGGAGGCGACTGCTGATCCCACCGAGGACGGTACAGCCTACATCCTGAACGGCGAAAAGCTGTGGTGTACGAACGGCCCCATCGCCGACATCATGGTCGTGATGGCCCGCACGCCACCGAAGCCCGGCAGCACGCGGCGCGGCATCACCGCGTTCATTGTGGAATCATCATGGGACGGCGTGGAGAACACGCACCGTCTCGACTTCATGGGACTGAAGGGCATCGAGAACGGCGTGGTCCGGTTCACGAACGTGCGCGTGCCGAAGGAGAACATCATCTGGGGCGAGGGCAAGGGTCTCAAGCTCGCCCTGACGACACTCAATACCGGCCGCCTGACCATTCCCGCCACCAGCGCAGCGAGCGCGAAGTGGTGTGTGAAGGTCGCGCGCGACTGGGCGGCGGAGCGCGAGCAGTGGGGCGCCCCCGTCGGCAGGCACGACGCAGTGGCCCAGATCCTCGGCCGTATGGCCGCTCTTTCGTTCGCGATGGAAGCCGTCAACGACGTCGCCGCAGGACTGGCCGATGCCGGCAAGTCCGATATCCGGCTGGAAGCCGCCATCGCGAAGATGTACAACAGCGAAGGCGCATGGCGCGTCGTCGATGACTGCATGCAGATCCGCGGCGGCCGCGGCTATGAGACCGCTTCCTCACTCGAGTCCCGCGGCGAGAAGCCGATCCCCGTCGAACGGGTGATGCGCGACCTCCGCATCAACATGATCTTCGAGGGCTCGAGCGAGATCATGCGCCTCTTCATCGCGCGTGAGGCCGTCGACCCGCATCTCCAGCGTGCGGGAGCCATGATCGATCCAAAGGCCGCGACCGGCGACAAGCTCAAGGGCCTCGCCGGGCTCAGCGTCCACATGGCCGGCTGGATGCCCGGCCTGCTCGTCGGCAAGGGACGCGTTCCCGGCGCATACGGCGAGTTCGGCCGGCTCGCCCGCAACCTGCGCTTCGTCGAGCGGGCGTCCCGCAAGCTCGGCCGCACGCTCTTCCTCGCGATGGCCCGCTATGGCCCGAAGCTCGAAAAGAAGCAGTCGGTGCTGTTCCGACTCGTCGACGTGGGCGCCGAGCTGTTCGCGATGTCTTGCGCGTGTGTCTACGCACACAACCTCATGAAGGAGGATCCGTCCAACCGCGGGCCCGAACGGATGGCCGACCTGTTCTGCCGCCACTCGCGCGCACGCGTGAAGCAGATCTTCAACAACGTGTTCGATGCCAACGACGGGCCAACCTACCGCCTCGCACAGGAAGTCCTGGACGGTAAGCACGCCTGGATGGATCCGGACATGATGGTGTAAAGAGCTCGGGAGCGGGATCGTGTCCGTGTGCGTGTTCGGGAAAATGGTGCACCCGATCCCGCTCCTGGACACGATCCCGCTCCCGCTCCCGATTTCGTTCTACGACAGCACTTCGCGGCGGCCATTCGCCACCTCACGAACCCAGAGCTGGTAGTCGAGGGCCGCGGCGAGCGCCGCTTCAATGCTGCGCACGACGTCACCCTCGTTGACCTCCGTGCGCACACGCGCGACGAGGGCGGGATCCAGATAGAATGTGTATGCCCGTCGCTCGGTACGCCCACTCGGATGCCGCGCTGTTTCAGTCATGCCTCCCCCCGGTGATTGTGCAGCAACGCTACGTGCGACCGCGGGGCGACTCCATGCCGGGATGCGCCGAAACCTGACGGGGGGACCCGGGTTAAAAGGAGACATGACCAAGGACCGCAGGCACCTGATCGTCGTCGGAGACCGCGTCCTCATCGCACCGGAAGAGGGCGAGGAGCGGAGTCGCGTGGGATTGTACCTGCCGGCATCTGCCGTGGACGCGCAGGCGGTTCAGGCCGGCACTGTCGTGGCGACCGGACCGGGCACTCCGATCTCCGCGCCGACCGAGCTCGGCGATGAGCCGTGGAAGATCGGAACCGGTGAGGCGCGCTACATGCCCGTCCAGGCGCGCGCCGGTGATTATGCGATCTTCTTCCGGCGCGCAGCCGTCGAGATCACGTTCGAGGGCACGAAATATCTCGTAGTGCCGCAGGCGGCGATCCTGGTCATCGTTCGCGGCCAGCTCAACGAAGACGACTTGTAAGGGTGTCCCACCGCGTGGCGCCCTGCGTGCCCCCCGGTGTATCGCCATCGCCAGACCCACTGGATCATCCCGGTCCCGAACGTTCGGGGCCGTTTTCTTTGGAGTCCCATGAAGCGTGACTACCTGGTACGCGCGACGGCCCACGGAGGCCTGGTCCGCGCATTCGCCATCGATGCCACCGGCGTCGTCGAGGAGCTGAAGCGCAGGCACGACACCATCCCGGTCGTCACCGCCGCCATCGGCCGACTCTCCACCGGCGCGCTCCTGTTCGGCGCGATGCTCAAGGAGCCGGACCAGCTCATCACCGTGCGCATCCAGGGCGACGGCCCCGCCGGCACCCTCCTCGCCTCCGCCAATGGCAGCGGCGGTGTACGCGGTCTCGTCGCCAACCCCCAGCCCGACGTGGAGCAGAGCCGCAACGGCAAGCTGAACGTGCGCGGCGCCGTCGGCACTGCCGGCCAGATCACCGTGACGAAGGACCTCGGTATGGGTCAGCCCTATATCGGGACCGTAGAGATCGTATCCGGCGAAGTCGGCGAGGACCTCGCCCATTACCTCGCCGTCAGCGAGCAGATCCCGTCCGCCGTCGGCATCGGCGTGTTCGTCAATGCCGATGGCTCCGTCGACGCCGCCGGCGGCTACCTCGTCCAGCTCCTGCCCGGCGTCACCGACACCGACGCGGAGCGAATCGAGAACGTCATACGCGAGCTCCCGCACCCCACTACCATGCTTCGCGCCGGGGAATCGCCCGAGCAGATCCTCGCCCGCATCTTCGGCGACGAGCACCAGGTACTGGAGCGACGCGACGTCCGCTTCCATTGCCCGTGCTCCGTCGATCGTGCAGAACGCGCCATCATGATGCTCGGCGCCGAGGCCGTGGCCGGCCTCATCGACGAGGGGGCCGAACGCGGGGGCGCTGAAGTCACCTGCGAGTTCTGTACTGAACGATATCTGGTGCCCATCGCGTCGCTGCACGAGATCCTCCGCGGCCTGGAGGATTGAGGGGTGGTCGGGATCACCGGACCCCACGGCTGCCGGGGGCCGTTCCTGCCATAAGGACAGCCACGTAAGCTTCGATGCCGCATCGGATTAGAGATCACGACTTGCGGCGGGTGCCCCGTCTTGCCGATATTTTTCCTGCTCCTCGGTCAGGGCCGGCGATCCGTCGGTGAAGCGAAGATCACAGGAACGCTGTCGAGGCGATGACGCTATTCAGACGATCGTATTCTCCGGATCGCGATGAGCGAGCGGGGATATTCGAGGATCTCGAGCTGCTGCTGCGGCGCATCCGTGCTGTCGGACTGATGGCGCCGCTGCTGCTGGTGGTGGGCTTCGGTGTCGGAAGCGTGACCACCGAAGGGCTGGAGGCGCCGGAGAGCGCGCCGCGGCTGGCGGCGGAAGCGCCAGCGCCGCGGGTGCATCTGGAGGTGCTGAGCAGGCACATGGAGCGGCTTCAGGACCGCGGGTCGCAGACGGAAGACTGGGTGGCACTATACCAGGACCACGTAGCGCCGGTGGAAGCGGTGCTGCGCCGTCGCGGAGTGAGCGAAGCGACTGCACGTCAGGTCGCGTGGCCGCTGGTACAGCATTCATACAGGCGTGGTCTGGACCCCGCGTTCGTGCTGTCGGTCGTACTGATCGAGAGCGGCGGCAAGCCGCGTGCGACGAGCTTCGTTGGCGCGCGCGGTCTGATGCAGGTGATGCCGCTGTGGTCCGGTCACTGGCGCAACTGCGGCGCCGACCTGTACGACATTGAGGCGAACCTGTGCAATGGTACGAGCATTCTCGCCTGGTACCTGAGTCGCAACCCGGGCGATGAGAACAAGGCTCTGCTCGGCTACAACGGCTGCGTGCGCGGCACGAACACGCCAAACTGCTTCACGTATCCACAGAAGGTCGCGCGGCTGAAGCACCAGGTGCAGCGTGAGATGAACGTCGCTCGCCAGCAGCGCCGGCCGGGAGGCGCGGCGTCGCGCTGAGCGGGGGTGATGTGAACAGTGAAGGGGCGCCCGCGAAGGCGCCCCTTTTTTTCTCCCTGCCTTCGCGGTGAAGCCTGAGCGCCGGCGTGGTGCGGCCGCTCAGCCGCCGATGCGGCCGGGGAGCACCACGCGGTCGCCGACACGGATGCCGTTGCGCACGTAATAGCCGCGGTTCGCCTCCACGGCCCCGAAGAACGGCACACCAGCGGCGTAGCCCGTGCAGCGGGCGGGGTCGAGACTGGTACACGGCATCATCTGCTGAATGGCGACGATCCTGCCCGCGCCATCGAAGTACGCAATATCGAGCGGAATCCTGGTGCGATACATCCAGAATCCGGTATCACCGCTCTGGGCCTCGTCGTAGAGGAAGATCATGCCGTCATCGGCGCCCAGCTCATCGCGATCCATCAGACCGAAGGCGCGCTGGTCCGCACGTGCCGCCACTTCCGCTGTCATCAGGGTGGTGTCGGTGGACGTGACGAACATCAGCGTCGCAGTATCGAAGCTCACTGCGACCGGTGCGGCGGGAGCGGAGGTGGTTGCAGGGGGGCCGTCCTGCACGGCCGGCTCGTCGCTGTCGCCGCACGCGGCGATGACGAGTGCGGCAAGCGCGAGCCGCATGGTGCGCTTCACCATCATGCGAGCTCCTCGAGCAGGCGCGCCGATGCGTGCGTGCCCTTCTCGAAATTCTCGACGCTCATCCATTCGTCCGGTGCATGTGCGTTCTCTCCGGGAAGTCCGAAGCCCATGAGCAGCGCGGGCGCGCCGAGGACGCGCTCGAACTCCGACACGATCGGGATGGAGCCACCCTCGCCGGCATAGATGACGTCACGGCCGAACGCGTCACGCAGGGCGCGCGCCCCCGCCTCATACAGGCGGCCCTCGAGCTTCGCGCGCCACGGCCTGCCGCCGTGCAGCACGAGTACCTCCACGGTCACACCCTTGGGAGCGACCTTCTTCACGTGCTGCTGGAACAGCTTCTCGATCTTCTTCGGATCCTGGTCGGGTACCAGCCGGCAGCTGACCTTCGCCATCGCATACGCGGGCAGAACGGTCTTGGAGCCTTCACCGGTATAGCCGGACAGCAGCCCGTTCACCTCGCACGTGGGGCGGATCCACAGGCGCTCGTAGGTTGTGTATCCCTTCTCGCCCGTCAGCTCCGGAACTCCCGTTTCTGCGATGTACTCCTTCTCGTCGAACGGCAGTGTCCTGATCTGTTCCACGAACTCGGGTGCGGCGCGCACATCATCATGGAAGCCGTCGATGAGGATCCGGCCGTCATCATCGTGAAAGCTGGCGATGATGCGGGCGAGTGCAGTGGCGGGATTCGCGACGGCACCGCCGTAGCTGCCGGAATGGAGGTCGCCGCGTGCGCCGCGCACGCGGATCTCGAAGTAGGCGAGGCCGCGGAGTGAGGCACCGATGCTGGGCATGCCGGGCGCAAACATCGAGCTGTCGGAAATCACGACGGCGTCAGGCTTGAGCAGCTTCGCGTGCTCCTCGACGAACGGCATCAGGTGCTCGCTGCCGACCTCCTCCTCACCTTCCGCCAGCATGACCACGTTGACGGGCAGCCTACCGTTCGCCTTGAGATGAGCCTCGATGGCCTTCACGTGCAGGTAGAGCTGGCCCTTGTCGTCGACCGAGCCGCGCGCGTAGAGGCGGCCGTCCCGGATCTCCGGCTCGAACGGCGGACTCGTCCACAGATCGAGCGGCTCGGGCGGCTGCACGTCGTAATGGCCGTAGATGAGAACGGTGGGCGCGCCGGCGCCGGCTCCGCGCCACTCGCCGACGAGGATCGGATGGCCGGCGGTCTCGTGCAGCTTCGTCTCTAGCCCGGCCTCCTGCATCTTCTGCATCAGCCATTCCGCCGCCTTGCGAGTGTCAGCGTTGTGCTCACTACGCGCGCTGACGCTGGGAATACGCAGAAAATCGAAGAGCTCATCACGGAAACGCTCGCGGTTCGCATCAATGTATTGTGCGACTGCACCATTGTTCTGCATTGCACCTCTCCATTCCCCGGCCCATCGCCAGGTATCGCGACGCGCCGCTGTATTGTGGTCCGCGACCGACAATGTTGCAGTGCCGGGCGGTTCTAACAACTCGAGCAACGCGTCAGCGCATTCAGCCGCTGTCCACGTAGCGCTTGAACTGCGCCGGCAGATCGGCCGGCGTGAGATGATCTGCAATGCCATGAGGCTCGACGGCGCTGAGCGTGTGCCAGAAGAGCGGCACGGATGCGCCCTGCCGCACGGAGGCGCTCGCGGCCGCTGCGGCCGCCTTCGTGTGCGCGAGCAGGCCCGCTGCGGCCTTGGCCGTGTATGTGGTATCGAGATCCAGGCCAGCGGCCGCGAATACGTCCGTCGCATGCGACCCGGCCGCCGTGGACCTGCCGTACCCTGCCCCGATCTGGTCGTGCTGCAGAGTGATGCGTGACAGGACTGCTGCGGCCTCCGGCAGTCCGGTCGCACCGGCAGACCGCAACCGTGAGAGCGTCGCATTGACGAGCGCTGCCAGGGTTCTCTCGTTCGTAAGCAGGCGCACGGTGATCCGGGTGCCCACGATCGGGATATCCAGACCCGCCCAGGCCGCACCGATGCCGATGCCGGCGAGCGTGCCGAGCGTGCCGGCAGCGACGTGAATGCTCGACGGCCGCGGCGCGGATCCCGCCTCGATCTGCGCGGCCAGCTCCAGCGCACCGTTGACGTATCCGAACGTTCCAATGTCGCTGGAGCCGCCGGGCGGTATCGTGCACACCGCCTCACGCCGATGCGCGAACCGTGCGCGCCACAGACCGAACGGCACCATCTCCATCCGGGTCGCCCACAGCAGCTCAGCGCCCACTGCCGTGTCCAGCAGCAGCATCTGCCGCACGTGCGGCGTCAGCGACTGCGGGAACAGAACGAGCGAAACGTCGAATCCGGCACGCCGTCCGTGGTACGCGGTGGCAAAGGCGTGGTGCGAACCTGTTGCGCCCGCCGTTATCAGGCGGGTGATGCCGCGCGCGCGAGCGTCGGCCAGGATGAACTCCAGCTTGCGCACCTTGTTCCCCGCGTAGCCGCCGGCGGCGATATCGTCGCGCTTGACGAGGATCGGGATGCGTTCGCCGGCATCCTCCAGTTCCACGCGCTCCACCCGACTCGGGTATGTACCGATCGGGCAGTAGGGCACGCTACGGGCCAGCGCCGGGGCGCGCTCGAACAGCGGAATGGCGGAGGTCGTTTCGGGCATACGGCAAGCTAGACATGCCATGCGGCCGGTCGCAACTCAGTGCGCCGGCCGCTCCCGCAGGACGTGCCCGCCTTCAATGCACTGCCGCGCTCAGGCCGCGTCCACTCGCTCCGGCAGCACTGCGATCCGGTGGCGCACGGGCTCGGCGAGGTGATCCAGCTTCTGGTTCTCCTGCGCCTTCATGACCGTCACGCACCATACATGTGCCGCGCGCTTCACAGCCTCCTCCTGCGACGTCCCCTCGAAGGCGAGTCGCACCGGCTGCGGGAACGGAATTACGTTGCGGCCGCCCGTGAGCGCATCCTTTTCTACGACGTGGTCCAGCGTCGCGAGGACCGTGAACCTCTGATCCCTGGACTCATCCGCCTGGTGCATGACGCGCCACGGCCCCTCGACTGCAACGCCCGTCGGGAGTTCCACCACTGTAAGCAGATCGGATCCCTTCAGCTCCGCACGGCACGTCGGCCCCGCTTCCGCCAGGTGCGAACCGCCGGCCGGCACGAGAAGGGCCAGGATCAGCGCGTTGATGAACAGGTACATGGGTCCTCCTCCGCATCTATTCATGAAGGGGCGGCCGCGATCCGCCTCCGGTGCCATTACTGAAGGGCAAGATCGGGTCCAAACTCCCTTCCTGCTTGCACTTGCACGATGCCGGCGGGCCGCTGGCGGCAGCCCTGCCGGTTCTGGCCCCGCCGCTGTTCACCGCGGCATGATTCCCGCCCCGCAGCCTCTGGATGTACCGGACCTGCGTTGACGCAGGCGCGGCATGCGTACAGCTTCCGCCCCATGGATTCCGAAGAACAGACGAAGTCCCACGGTCAACGGTTTGTCGTCGTGCTGAACCGCACGCAGGATGTCGTGAACATTGCGACGTCCCTGCGCGCGATGATGAACACCGGCCTGACGCGCCTGCGGCTCGTGCAGCCGGATGACTTCAGTGCCTACAGGATTGCGGGCATAGCGCATGGCTCGGAGCCGCTGATCGAGCGGATCGAGTTCTTCGACACACTGGACGAAGCGACTGCGGACGCATCGCTCGTACTGGGCACGACAGCGCGTCGTCGCACGGCGACCTATCTGTGGAGTCATCCGCGGGAGGCGGCTCCCGACCTGCTGACCTGGGATGCAGCGCCCGACCGGCCGGTGGCGATCGTGTTCGGCCGGGAGGACACGGGACTGCTGAACGAGGAGCTTGACCGGTGTGACCGCCTGCTGGTCGTGCCGACGAGCGAGATCAACTCCTCATTGAACCTATCGCAGGCCGTACTGCTGATCGGCTACGAGTTGATGCTCGCCGCTGCGCCGGCTGATCGCGCACTGCCGCGGCCGCGCCGCGACACCAGCGCCGCCAGCACGCTCCAGCTGCGCGCACTCTTCGAGCAGAGCGAAGCGGCACTCGCGGCGATCGATTTCTTCAAGGGGAAGAATCCGGACGCCATCATGCGCACACTGCGTGCAGTGCTGCGCCGTGCGCAGCTGACGGCGCGCGAGGCGACGCTGCTGCGGGCAATGGGAATCGAGACGCAGAAGCGGCTCGGTAGTGCACCCGTCATGGACTCCCTGATGCGTGCGGGGAACAATCGGGACGCGGGACTGCGCGACAGTGACGGTGATGAGATTTCCGATGAGGCTGCGGGGTAGACGCGTCGGCTTTCGCGATGCTGGCAGGTGGCAAAAGCGGGTGGCGCCCTCGTGGCGCCACCCGCTTTGATCGGGCCTTCTGCGCTGTGCGCTATTCGGGTCGTGAGTCGGCGCCGCCGAGATCGCCCGTAGCGTAGCGCTCCTCGACATCGATCCCCTGGAGCTCCAGCTCCGACGCGGGCTGCCACACCTGGAACAGCGGGAACCGGGTCAGGAACCAGCCGATCGAGGCGAGGAAGAGGCCGGCGAAGAGCAGGAGCACACCGGGCTCCTGCCATCCGAACGGCAGCTCCTCTGCACCGATCCAGAGCGACGGGTACACGAGCAGGTAGCGCTCGAGCCAGAGGCCGAGCAGGCTGATCGATGCGAACGTCACGAAGATCGCCGGCGTGCGCTTGGCGGTTACGCCCATCAGGCCGAAGAACGGGATGACGAAGACGAACAGCCCGACCAGCTGCGCGATGATGCGGAACGGCGGCGTGAAGCGGTGGATCACGAACGACTGCTCGAGCGGAAGCAGCCCGTACCAGATCACGATGTACTGGGAGAAGAACAGGTATCCCCAGAACACTGTGAAGCCGAACCCGAGCTTGCCGAGGTCGTGCAGCGTGGAGTATCCGATCCACTCGTGCAGGTCCAGGCGGTCGCGCAGCGAGATCGCAATGATCGCGGTGGCCATGATGCCGCCCAGGAACCCGCCCATGAATACGAACGGCCCGATCAGCGTGCTGAACCAGTAGGGCTCGAGCGACATCACGAAATCCCACGTCAGCATGCCCATGACGAGGGCGAAGAGGAGGGCCGTGATGGGTGCCAGGGTGGCCAGCCGCTTGTGCGCCTTGAACTCCTCGACTTCCTGACCGCGCCAGCCGCGTACGAACCAGCTGTACATGCCATGCAGCCGCGGCGGCACGTGCGGCCGCAGCAGCTCCATATCGGGGCGCAGCGCGGTGTAGGCAAAGACGAGCGAGATTGTGAACAGAACGCCCAGGCCGAGCAGCACGCGTGCCGCCATGAACGGCTGGTTCAGCCAGACGTCCTTGCCGGCGACCGGGTGCTCGATCCACGGGA
This sequence comes from Longimicrobiales bacterium, assembly GCA_035461765.1. Lineage (GTDB taxonomy): Bacteria > Gemmatimonadota > Gemmatimonadetes > Longimicrobiales > RSA9 > SH-MAG3. The sequence goes on along the minus strand of DATHUY010000076.1, from coordinate 1,814 downwards.
AGATGTGCTCCGCTCCGATGAACAGGATCGGCAGCACGGCGATATAGGCGATGGGCAGGAATGCCGAGAATGCCAGCGCGATCCGGCGAATCGGCCGCGACCACATTCCCTTCGCAATCGACACCACCACCGCCAGGATGACGGCGCCCTGTGCGATCGTCGTGAAGTACAGCCAGTTGAAATGATACGCACGCCACGCGCGCGGTGCATCGACCATCAGGGCCGCCGCGAATGCGATAGCGCCAATGATGATCAGCGCCGGAATCGCGATGCGCAGCCCCGGCGAGAGCGACTCGATACGCCGTGAAGGTATGTCGTGCGTCAGTGTTGCGTGCGCCACTCGATGTTCTCCTGACTACTGCTGCGTCGGCGGCGTCGCCGGCGCCACTGTGGTATCCGCCGGTGCGGCGCCCGGGGCCGGTGCCGTGCCCTGGGCGGGCGCGGCGCCCGCAGCGCCCTGCAGGGTGTTCACGTAATTCACGACGGCCCAGCGCTCGATGTGCGTCATGCGCGCGCCATATGCGGGCATGCGGCCGCGGCCCGCCCGGACGACGGCGTACATGTAGGCGTCGGAGCGCCCGAGCGCGGTGCCGCTGTTGAGCGGCAGCACGAAACCCTGTGGATAGACGGCGGCGACCGGCCCATCGGCCGCACCGGTCGGGCCGTGACAGACGGAGCAGTGCCGCTCGTACATCACACGGCCCAGTTCCAGCGCGATCGGATCGTCCTGCGCGAGCGGGTTGCGTCCCTGTGGCGATGCCTCGAACGCGGCGAACGCCGCCTCCGATGCCTCCATCGGCGCGAGCGACTCGCCGTTCGCCGACATGAACGGCACCGATCCCGGCGGCGGCGGCAGCGGATGCTCGTACGGGTCGAACGACGGCGCCTCGTGCATGAACGCGAAGATCGGCACCTTCGCGAGCGCATTGTCGATGCGCGTGCAGCCCGGCACCGTGATCGCGACCAGCGCGAGTACCGCCCAGCCCGCGCGCCTGCGCCCCGCCGCGCCGGACACCCGCGCCATCTGTGTGTCCGCAGCGTTCCTAGAGGTCGCCAACCTTTACCTCCTGTACCTGCTCGCGGATCTCCGCCGCGCCGTTGTCCCGCATGATGTCGCGCACCTCGGCTTCACGCCCCGACGGCGGCATCACCAGGATGCCGAAGCGGTCGGACGAGAAGCTCGGATCGTAGACCTGCATGATGCGCCGCTGCGGCAGCCGCGCGTTGATGAAGAGGCCCGCCACCGTCGACAGCGCGCCGAAGAGGATCGTCAGCTCGAACGCGATGATCACCCAGGCCGGACCCGAGATTATCGGCTTTCCGCCCGTGACCAGCGGCCAGTCCATCGACGCCCACGTCGGGAACGCGAAACCCGTCGCTGCGCCCGTCAGCCCGCCGACCAGTGTGAACATGCGCACGGAGCTCTCACCCGCGTGCAGCGCATGCTCCAGCTCGTGGCTTGGCAACGGTGAAAACACAGTGATGCGCTTCATGCCCGCCGCGCGCAGCCGTTCGATCGTGGCCGTCGCGCTGTCCAGTGCGTCATAGACGCCCAGTGTGCCGTATGAGTTCACGGCGCTCATCTGCCCTCCGCCGGTCCGATCCTGCCATGTGACTCGGCCCCACCCGTGCGGCCGTGCCTGCGCAGCGGCGCAGGCAGCACTTCCTTCAGCTCCGCGATCGACACCGCGGGCAGCACGCGCAGGAACAGCAGGAACCACATGGCGAACCATGCGAAGCTGCCTGCGACGATCGCCATCTCGACCCAGCTCGGCTGGTAGTTACGCCACTGCCACGGCTCGAACTCGTGCGCC
>DATHUY010000075.1 GCA_035461765.1 Longimicrobiales bacterium | reverse complement strand
CCCTCCTGGATCCATTCATTGTCCGGTGTCGGCGCCGTTGCGAACGGGTCAATGTTGCTTACCGGCATGTCACTCTGGAGCATGTACGCGATGCCGATACCCTCGTAGTCCGGCTCCCGCCGGTTCTGCCACGCGTCGACTACCTCCCTCCACGTCGCATCGAGACACATGGGCGTGTCATTCGGCACGTCCGGCATGTCCGGGAAGCACACCCAGTCGCTGGTGCCCTCACGCAGGATCTTGCCGTCGAGCGTCGATACCGTGGCAATCGCGGCCACCTCGGGTGGAGCAGCGCTCAGAGCGTTCCGTATCTGCGCCTGGACGTCCGGAACCTGCGCCGCCGCCGGCGTCGTGAATGCGGCGGCCAGAACGATCGAGAGAAGCGGAGTGCGTCGCATGCGTACCTCCGTACAATGAGGAACCGGAGCGATTCGCTCCGGTGGAAAGGCGACGACGAACGGAGCATGTCCGCCGCCGTGCCAGTAGACCGACCGACCGGTCTAGTGGCGGAGCCAAAAAAAACTGGCTATACCGCTGCCACCTTGCTGAAGTAGAAGTCGAGCATCGTCTCGAGCGGCTGAGCATCCCGGCGCAGTCGTGTCCGCAGCGCGGCACCTTCCCAGCAATCGATCAGCAGGTCGGCCATCTGCCGGGTGTCGCTGGTGGCCGGTATGTCTCCCCGTTCGCGCGCCTCATCCAGACACTCCGCGAACCTGTCGGCTATGGTGCTGAAGCAGTCCTGAATCTTCCGCCGAAACGTCGTGTTGACGCCCGACAGCTCCTGCCCGAGGCCGCCCAGCAGGCAGCCCAGGTATCCCTGATCACGGTAATTCTCGCGCGTCGTCTCGAGGAAACCGCGGATACGCATGAGTGGCGGAGATGATCTGTCGCGGAGACATGCGTCGAGGTTGGCGTGCACCTCCTCCATGTACAGGTCGACCACCTGGAGCGCGAAGTCTTCCTTGTCGCTGAAATGGTGGTAGAAGGAACCGCGTGGTACTCCCGACGCCTCCAGCAGCGCCTGGATGCCCAGATCGTTGTAACCGCGTTCCAGCATCATGGCGAGGCCGGTGTCGAGCAGCAGTCGTTTCGTCGCGTGCAAGGTCGATCCCATTGCGCATAGACTGATCGGTCTAGTATTGGAGTATGAGTACGGCGTGGCGGGAGGGGAGTCAAGGGTCGTCGCCACTCATCCGGATCACAATCAGCCGAACCCCGACATGGATCGAGGATTTCACCTGACTGCGCGGCCGAGGGCCCGCGACTACGGTTGAGCATGAAAACCACACCTCGATATCCTGAATCGGAGCACGAGCTCGAAACTGCCGACTCGACGCGGGCAGCCGAGGGCGACGTCGTCGCTCCCGATGACGGGCTGTTCCGCGAGCTGATCGAGAACAGCGAGCAGGTGTTCTGGCTCGTCTCGCTCGACCTCGGCCGGCTCATTTATGTGAGCCCGTCGTTCGAGGGTGTGTGGGGGTTCCGTCCGGAGCGCGCCCTGGCCGACTATGGCGCGTGCCTGGAGTGCATGGATGCGCAGACGCGGTCGCGCGTGCTGGCGCTGGCGGAAGAGCATCTGGCGGGTGGGCGCTCAGATATCGAGTATCGCATCACGAGGCCTGACGGAGAGGAGCGGGTGCTGCGCGACCGGGGCTTTCCGGTGCGCGATGCCGACGGGCGGATATACCGGATCGCCGGGGTCACCGATGATGTGACGGAGCAGCGTCGCACGGAGATGGCGCTGCATCAGGCGCGGGCGAGGCTGGAGGCCGTGCTTGAGTCCTCCCCCGTGGCGATCATCGCGCTGGATCGGAAAATGGATGTCCTGCTCTGGAACAGTGCGGCGGAAAAGCTGTTCGGGTGGAGTGCCGCGGAGGTACTGGGCAGACCTTATCCCGTGTTGACGGTGGGTGACACGCGTACGAGCACGGCAAAGCTGTGCGCCGGCGGGTTCGCGGGCGAGTTCCACGAAGCGCTGGAAGCACAGCGCCTGGCCCGCGACGGGAAGGTGCTTGATGTGGAGATCTGGACGGCTCCGCTGCGGGGTCGGGACGGCAGTGTCGACGCGGTGATCGGTCTGGTCGCCGACATTCGTGACCGGAGGCATCTGGAGGAGCAGTTCCGCCACGCGCAGAAGATGGAGGCGGTGGGGCGGGTCGCCGGCGGAGTTGCGCACGACTTCAACAACATCCTCACGGTGATCGGCGGTCGTGCGTCACTGCTGCTGCAGTCGATTCCCGACCATGACCCGATCCGCGAGGATCTCGACGAGATCGCGAGCAGCGTCGAGCGCGCGAGCGGGCTGACAAGGCAGCTCCTGGCGTTCAGTCGGAAGCAGGTGCTGGAGACGCGGGTGCTGGACCTGCGCCAGGTGCTGCACCATGCCGGCAGGATGGTCTCCCGGGTGATCGGCGAGGACGTCCGTCTGGAGGTGAACGCCTCGGATGTGTGGAGCGTGCGCGCGGATCCGGGTCAGGTCGAGCAGGTCCTGCTGAACCTGGTCGTGAACGCGCGCGATGCGATGCCTGCAGGCGGCACACTGACGATCACGGTATCCAACGCGAGCGTCTCGAGCGATGCAGATGTGCCCCCGGGCGAGTATGTGGAGCTCGTCGTCAGCGACACCGGCATGGGCATCCCCGCCGAGCACATCGCTCACATCTTCGAGCCGTTCTATACGTCGAAGTCCGCAGGGAAGGGCACGGGCCTCGGTCTCAGCACTGTCTACGGTATCGTCAGTCAGAGCGGCGGTCACATACGCGTGTCGAGCACCGTGGGAGCGGGCACGGCGTTCAGCATCTATCTGCCCCGTGTGCACGCGTCGCCCGATGTCCAGGCGGTGTCAAAGAGGCATGATTCGCTGGGCGGCACCGAGACACTGCTTCTCGTCGAAGATGACGCCGGCGTCCGCACGCTCATGCAGCGGCTGCTGCGGAGAAAGGGGTATGACGTTCTGACTGCGGCGAACGGCGGCGAAGCGATGCTGATTGCGCGACGCCATCCCGGACGCATAGCGCTGCTGATCACGGACGTCGTCATGCCCGAGATGAACGGTCCAGCAGTCGCTGATTACTTCCGCGACGCCGGTCACGACATGCCCGTGCTGTTCGTGTCCGGCTACCCCGCAGACCTGGTCGCCGAGCACGGGATCCACGATGGTGCGCTGAATTACCTGTCCAAGCCGTTCAGCACCGATGGGCTTGCCGCGAAGGTCCGCGAGGTGCTGGACGGCTCGTTCGTCCCACACATGTGATTTCGGTAGAGCCGCTGTGGCGGCCGGTGGGTGGTGGTGGGCAGCGTGCGGGAGGGCGGGCTGGCTGGCTGGCGCGGGGGCAGGCAAATAGTCGGCCGGGTGGGTCGGTGGGCGGTTCGGCGGCGGGTCGGCTGGCGGGTCGGCTTGCGGGTCGGCTTGCGGGTCGGCTGGCGGGTCGGCTGACGGTTCGGCCGGGCGGGTCGGTGGGCGGGTCGGTGGGCGGGTCGGTGGGCGGGCCGGCGGACGGGTCGGCCGGGCGGGTCGGCGGGCGGACTCCGAATCGTCCATTTCCTGCAGCACGTCGGCGGGATCGGAAGATTGAGGGTGCTATGCGCCCCAAATCGTCCATTACGGATCGGCCTCGGGCTGGGGCTGGAACATTGAGGGCGGAATGCGCCTCCAAAGTTCCATTGACGGCAGCGTCATGCAGCAACTGGTCGATTCGCGGCCCCCCCGGCCCGCCCGCGACGATTCGCGGCCCCCCCGGCCCGCCCGCGACGATTCGCGGCCCCGCCGGCCCGCCCACGACGATTCGCGGCCCCGCCTGCCCGCCCACGACGATTCGCGCCCCGCCGGGCCCGCCCGTGACGATTCGCGGCCCCGCCGGCCCGCCATGACCATTCGCCCCCCGCTCACCCAGGGTCCATTCGAGTCCTCGCGCCCGCACCATGATCCATTCGCGGGCCTCGCTCGCACCGACAACCCTGCCCTCCGCACCCCGATCGAGACCTCAGCCTCGCACGTGCGGCGGATCTCCTTCCCGAGCGACAGCACCCCCTGGGACGAATGGTTCGGAAAATTCGAAACCCTGCCCACCGGCCCCGCGTCAGGTGAAAATCCGGCTGATCACTGCCAGCCTGCCGACACCCCACTCGAATCCTGGAGGGCGCGGATGTTCGACGTCTGGATGCGGGACCTGACCCATGGAGCGCGGAGCCTGCTGCGGGCGCCGGCGTTCTCCATCATCGCGGCGCTCACACTGGCGCTCGCGATCGGTGCGAACACGGCGATCTTCAGTGTCGTAGACGCGGTTCTGCTGGACCCCCTCTCCTTCCCCGATCCCGATGAGCTCGTTGTGATCAAGGGGACCGCCCCGGGCACCGATCTCGAGGAGGAGTTCGCGCTCGGTCCCGAGTTCTACCTGGAGTACGGAGAGAGCGCCCGCGGGCTGGAGGAACTGGCGTTCGTCGGGGGCGGACAGACGACCGTCCGCGCAGGGGACAACGTGGAGCGCCTGTTCGTCGCGGCGGGGCCGCCCTCGATCTATGCGACGCTCGGCGTTACACCGGAGGTCGGGCGGCTGCCGAACATGAACGACGAGGAGGGCACGGTCGCGGTCCTGACGCACTGGCTCTGGAGCGACTGGTTCGGCCGCGATGAGAACGTCGTCGGTCAGACAATCTCGGTCTCGGGCAACATGCTGACGATCATCGGCGTGCTGCCACAGGACTTCGCGTTCCCGGACGAGCGGACGTCGGTCTGGATGCATGACCTGATCACGCCGCCGGTTCAACCCGGCACGTTCAACCTGAACCTGATCGGGCGACTGGCGCCGGGCGCGACCCCGGCGTCGCTGGCGACGGAGCTCGCGGGGCTGACGCCGCGCGTGCTGGAGCGGGCCGGCGGACCGCCGCCGTACGCGCGGATCCTGGAGCAGTACCGCCCGATCGTGCGACCGCTCGAGGAGGAACTGGTCGGCGATTTCGCGACGCCGCTGTGGATCCTGCTCGGCACGATGGGCATCGTGCTGCTGATCGCATGCGCGAACGTCGCGAACCTGTTGCTGGTCCGTGCCGAGGGCAGGGACCGCGAGCTCGCGGTGAGGAGCGCCCTCGGCGCCGGTCGCGGGCGGTTGGTCTCCGGACTCATGACCGAGGCGCTGATCCTCGCCGCCGTCGGCGGTGTTGCGGGCGTCGTGCTCGCGTGGGCGGGACTGCCTCTGGTCGTGAGGGCGGCGCCCGAGAACATCCCCGGTCTGGCCAATGTGTCGATCTCCGGCGGCGCGCTGCTGTTCACCGTCGGAGTCGTGGTTGTGGCGGCCCTCGTCGCCGGTATCCTGCCCGCGTTGCGGTTCTCGAAGCCGGATGTCGCGAACGGACTCCGCAGCTCGCAGCGCACCGGCTCAGCCGCGAGTCCGGTGACGCGCAATGCACTGATCGTCGTGCAGACGGCGGCCGCGCTGGTGCTGCTGATCGGAGCGGGCCTGCTGCTACAGAGCTTCCGCGCGCTCCGGAACGTCGATCCCGGCTACGACACGCAGAACATCTTCACGTTCCAGGCGGCGCCCGACCCCGAGGAGCACGGGCTGAACGACCCATCGGCCTTCGCTCGCTTCCACTACATGTTCATGGACCGCATCGCCGCCCTGCCCGGGGTGGAATCGGTCGGGCTCGTGAACACGCTGCCTCTCGACGAGGGCGCGGGTGAAACGCGGGTACAGACGTCCACCTATGACGGTCCGCCGCAGAACGCTCCGCGTGTGCGCATGACCATGGCCGACGGCGACTACTTCCGGACGATGGGCATCAGCGTGCTCGCGGGACAGGCGTTCGAGCGCAGGGCGGATCCGACGTCGAACGTCACCATCATCGTGAGCCGCTCCGCCGCGGAGATGCTGTGGCCGGGTCAGGATCCGATCGGCCAGGTGCTGCGCCCCGCCGGCGCGCCGCCGGAATTCCCGTGGACCACCGTCGGCGGCGTCGTCGAGGACGTCATCCTGGAGGACTACCGCCAGCAGACGCCCGAGCCGATGCTCTATCTGCCGCTCGTGGGACCGACGGCGCAGTCCTGGGGTGTGGGCACGCCGGCATACGTGGTCAGCTCACCCCTGGCCGGCCGCCTCGGGCCGCAGATCCGCGCGCTCGTGCAGGAGATCGCGCCCGGCGCACCCGTCTATCGCGAGTTCACGATGGAGCAGCTGGCCGACCGTTCCATGGCGCGGCTGTCGTTCACCATGCTGAACCTGTTCATCGCCGCAGGACTGGCGCTGGTGCTGGGGGCCGTCGGGATCTACGGCACGATCTCCTACATCGTCTCGCGCCGCACGCGCGAGATCGGGATCCGCATGGCGCTCGGTGCGCAGGCCGCCGATGTCCGTCGCATGGTCGTCACGCAGGGCGGCCGCGTCGCGATCGTCGGCGTCATCGTCGGACTCGTCGCCGCCGTGTGGGCGGCCCGTTCCCTGGAGACGCTGCTCTTCGAGGTCGAGGCGCGCGACCCGCTCGTGTTCGCGGCCGTCGCGCTCACGATGCTCGGTGTCGCGCTGCTCGCGAGCTACCTGCCCGCGCGGCGGGCGTCGGCGGTCGATCCGGTCGAGGCGATCCGGACGGAGTGAACGGCGCGGGTGCTGCGGCGGACGATCGGCCACGATCTGGCGTTGGCGGCCGCTTCGCGGCACACGACAGGTGGAACCGCCGACGGCGCGACGTCGTCAGCGGTTCCACCGGAGTTTACTGCGCGCTCTCGATCACCATGTCCGCGATCTGCTCCGACATGGTGCGTGCGGCCGTCATGTCGAAGAAGAAGTGGATGCCCGCATAGATGCGTGACATGGCCGCATCATCGCGGAGCGCGTTCAGCTCCGTCGCGCGCTGCGGGAAGAAGTGCGCGAGCACGCGTGCGGACGCGCCCGATACGCTGCCGTGGCCCGACGGGTATGCCGGATAGTTCGGCACCGGGAACACGGGCACGATTGCGGGATTCGCCTGGTGCGGGCGCAGCGTCCAGTAGTAGTACTTCGCCTCGAAGGCCGCGATGAGTGCGTCGAATACCGATGCACTCATGACGCCGAACACCTTTGCCGCCTCGGCCTCGTCCAGGCCGTCGGCCGCGACGTAGGTCGATGCCAGCTCGTTCCAGTAGCCGACCGGCGTATACGTGCCGCCGCCGTACGCCCAGGCGAGGGCGATGGCGCGCTGCTGCGGTGTGAGCCCGGCGGCGATCGCGGACACCTGGGCGAGGTCGGCATTGAACGCAGGCGAGAGGTACGCCGGCGGCGGCGCCGGGCGGAACTGGCTGCCGGACGTCATGAACCACGGCGTCACCTGCCCGAGCATGGCACCGGCCGGCGGGAGTACGCTCGTCGTCCAGAGTCCCGGACCGACGGGCACTGAGCCGGTCCACGGCGCCGTGAAGCCGTCGCTCATCAGATGTGCGATGACGGCGTCCGCGGCGGCCCGTCCGATCTCCACACCGCGCGTGAAATCAGGATGCATGTCGCCCGGTCCGGCTTCTCCCTGACTCACGACCAGCGCTTCCAGGTCGGTCGCAGACGTTGGGACGAACCAGGCCAGGACGCGCGCGGAGGCACCGGCGACAGCGCCGCGCCGGGCCTCGTAGCGACTCCGGCCTCCCGGGCCATATCCGTTCGCCCGGCTGGCTGCGGGCGCGGGCGTCGAGGCGTCCACGGTTTCGACGGCCCGCATGGCGGCGAGGCTCGCGCCGGCGAACATCCGCGCGGCGGCCAGGGGGCTCATGCTGCGCTGTGCCACGAGCGTGCGTGCCTGCTGCTGCCATTCCAGGGTCACCGGCGGCGCATGCAGCGCGACGCTGGACGGCGAGGCCAGGGTGGGTTCGGTCGGGGCGGTGTCGCATGCGGAGAGGAGGGCGGCAGCGAGCACCACCGCGGCGGGGGCGGGAACACGGATCGACATCTGAGACCTCCTGGTACCTTCAGTTGAGTGTGCCCCCGGCTGGCCGCTGTTCAGGCGGCCCGGCCGGTGTGAGATTTGTCTGTCGCGATGCAATCTGGCCGGCCGGTCTCGGTCGCCTCTCGCGCAGCTCTCGCGGAGCTCTCGCACCCGCTCGCAGGACCCCGTGTACACACTCAGGCTTCTCGGCAACGCATCCATCGAGGAGTCGCAGGGGCCGGTTGTCACCGGCCGCGCGACCCAGGGTCGGCGTCTGGCGCTGCTGGCGCTGCTCGCACTCGCACGCGGCCGTCCGCTGTCGCGCGACAAGCTGGCCGCGCTGCTCTGGCCGGAGGCGAGCCACCACCGCGCGCGTCCCCAGCTGTCCGACACGCTCTACATCCTGCGGCATGCACTGGGTGAGGAGGTCGTTCGCTCGACGGGTGACGGCCTGGTGCTGAACCCTGAGACGATTACGAGCGACGTCGCACGCTTCGACGAGATGGTCGCGGACGGCCGGCTGGAGGATGCGGTCGCGCTCTACCGCGGTCCGCTGCTCGACGGTTTCCACATCGCCGATTCCGTCGAGTTCGAGACATGGCTGGATGGCGAGCGGGCCGAGCTCGGCCGGCGCTATGCACGCACGGTCGACGCGCTGGCCGAGGCGGCGGAGGCGCGCGGCGACGTCGATGCGGCGCTCGGCTGGTGGCAGCGTCGTGCGGCGCACGAGCCGCACAACGGCCGCGTCGCGCTGCGCCTCATGCATGCATTCGAGGCGACCGGCGATCGCGCGGGCGCGCTCCAGCATCTTCGCATCCACGCGGCATTGCTGCGCGACGAGTTCGATGCCGAGCCCGACGCCGAGCTGGTCGCGTTTGCCGAACGGTTGCGTCGCGAACAGCCGCCGTTGCCGGCAGCGCAGTCACCGGCGCTGACGACCGCGCCGCGCGAGCCTCAGCCGGCGTCGCACGGTCAGACGTCGAATGATCCGACGTCGAATGATCCGACGGCGCACGAGCCGGCGTCGGACGCTCCGTCGTCGCACGATCCGACGCCGCATGACCCGGCGCGGAACGAGCCGGGCCCGCACCGCTCGGCATTGCCAGAGTCTGCCGCGCTGCACGGAAGCCAGCCGACGTCGCGTCCTCCGGCACGAGCCGCGGCGCGGACGCGCATCGCACTCGTCGTCACGATGGCGCTCGCCGTTCTGGTGACTCTCGCACTCGTGTATCAGCTGACTCGCTCCTCGACGCCTCCTCGCTCCGTGGGCGTGCTGCCGTTCGTCAACATGAGTGCCGACCCGTCGAACACGTACTTCAGCGACGGGCTTTCCGAACAGATCATCCTCGCACTCAGTCGTGTCGACGGTCTGCGCGTCGCTGCACGCACGTCATCGTTCGCGCTGCGCCATCGCGCGATGGATGTGCGTGCGATTGCCGATACCCTCGACGTGCAGGCGGTGCTGGAGGGCAGCGTGCTCGTCGACGGCGAGCGACTTCGCGTCATCGCTCAGCTCATTGACGCACGCACCGGCTACCACCTCTGGTCCGAGCAGTACGACGGTGGTGTTCGCGACGCATTCGCGTTCCAGGACAGCATCGCGCTTGCCATCGCCCATGCGCTCCACCTGCGTCTCGCCGCTCCCGGTACGCGGCTCGCCGGTGCGCGCACGCCTTCGCTGGAGGCGTACGACCTCTACCTGCGCGGCCTGTATCTGCGCAACACGCTGTCGGCTGACGCACTGACGCAGGCGGCGACATACTTCGACCGTGTCATTGAGCTCGAGCCGCGCTTCGCGCAGGCGTGGGCGGCAAAGGCGAGCGTCATCGCGCCGCAGGCCTATTTCCGCTATGCGAACCGCGACTCCGTCGTCGTGCAGCTGCGCATGCTCACGGCGCGCGCGCTCGAGCTGGATCCGGACATGGGCGAGGCCCATGCATCGCTCGGCGTGCTGCGGCTGTTCTACGAGTGGGACTGGACCGGTGCGCATGCGGCACTGCTGCGCGCCGTCGAGCTCAACCCGAACGACGCGCACGCGTGGCATCATCTCGGGAACTACCACAGCTCGCTGGGACAGATGGAGGACGCGCTCGCCGCGCGCGAGAGAGCGGTACAGCTCGACCCGCTGAACGCCCGCTCGCGCATCGTGCTGTCGCGCGACTATCTCATCGCCGGCGATTACGATCGCGCCCTCGAGCAGGCGCGGCGCTCCGCGCAGCTCGATGCACTCAATCCATTGATGCTCGGCAGGGGGCCGGGCCTGCCCGCCGGCCCCGCCGACGTGCTGCTGCGGCAGGGACATGAGCGCGACGCCGTCGAGGACTACATCCGCGTCGCAAGTCTGCGCGGCGCCACTCCGGCCGAGCTCCAGGCGATGCGGGACGGTCATGCGTCGGCCCGCATGACAGGATTCTGGAAGGCGTGGCTGGCGATGGATCTGCGGCAGTCCGGAGCGTCACCGGACCCCGTCCGCATGGCTGTCACACACATAGTCGCAGGCGATACGGCGCAGGGCCTCGACTGGCTCGACCGCGCGTACGAAGAGCGCAATCCCGCGCTCATCTACATGTACCGTGATCCGGTGCTGAGCGGCATGCGCGAGCATCCGCGCGTGATGCGGATCTCGCGGGCGATGCATCATCCGCTGTCGCGCTGATCGCCGCGGGGGGTCAGGTGGTGCGGGGCTGGTGAGGGTGGAGCGGGCGGCGGCTTGGCGGAGGCGAGTTGGGCGGCGGGGGCGGCGGCGGCCCCATGCGCACTACATGCCCGGGAGCATCATCGCGAGCACGCGAGCGGATTCAGGCGAGATCGTGGGGGAGTGCGGGAAGACCATGGGCACATCGATGCTCCCCAGCCTGCGCCGTGCCGCGCGCGTCAGCAGCACCGGCTCCTCCCGATCGAGTGCGATGACCGCTTTGCGGTCGTTGGCTGCCACGAAGCGAACGCGGGATGGGTCGTCCGCCGAGTAGCCGACACGGATGCGATCGGCGAAACGCGGATCCATCGCGACGACCGTCAGCGATCCTTCGCGGACCCGCGCCGCCAGGGCGTCCTTCAGACGCGGATGGACCGTCAGCACGACGAGCGGTTTCCCGAGCGCTTCCACCGCCGAGTGGATCGATGCCGCATAGAAACTCGTCGCCGCGAAGAAGTCCACGTCGCGCGTGCGCTCGATCGCATCGGGGGCAATGACCTGCACATCGAAGCCCCAGTCGTGCTCGAGCTCGTGCTTCAGCGCGACGATACCATCCTCGATCAGATCCACCAGCCCGCATGTCATCTGCCGCGATGATGTGAAGCTCTGAATCACGCCGGGCAGCGCTCCGACTGCGATCCGCCGCTTCCACGCTTCCACGATCACACTGCTCAGCCAGCGCGCCGTCTCCTCCGACCTCTCGTCACCCGCGATCTCCTGCCGCGCGACGAACACGCCAGACCGCCCGCGCACCTCGACGAGCCCTTCCTTCTCCAGCGCCGCGAATGCCGCGCGCACCGTGCGTGTGTTCCTGCCGAGATCCCTGGCGACGTCCCTGATGCTCGGCAGGCGGTCACCGCCGCGCAGCTGGCCGACATGCATGGCGCCAATGATGTGATCGCGCAGGTGATGGATCAGGTCGGAGCGGACCGTCATGCGTTCGCCTCCTGTTGCAGCAGCCGCCGCAATATGCCCGGAACTGCTGCACTTGTCTACCTCAGATCGGTATGGAATATGCGGCCGGGCGAGGCTGGACGGTAGTGACGATTCTTCGGTCAAGGTGCCATAATGATGAAGATGCGATCTGTAATGTCGTGCGGTGCGGTAGAATTGTTCGTCACGTGTGCGTCCGCGCCGAATGAGACCACCGTAATCGGTGCCCGGCCCGCGGCCATCAGCTCGAACGCGATGGCCATGGCCGACGCGCTGTCGGATGGTGTCATCCGGCAGTTCCCGGGGAGGTTCTGATGTCGCGGCTCGGCCGGAACCTGGACGAGGGACGCCCGCGAAGAGTACTTAGCGCGCCATTCCTGCCATTGGCAATCGCGCTGGGGATCGCCGCATGTGTCGATCAGGAGCCCGTGTCGCCGGAGCTGACGGTGAGCGACGCACGGGCCGGTGACACGCGGAAGATCCGTGAAGGGCGTGAAATCTTCCGGTTCGATGATTTCGGCAACTGGCGGTTCTGGACGGACACGCTGCGGCTGAACGACGCAGTGGAGACGCTGACGCCGAACCAGGCGCTGGCGCTCGGTCTGAAGGTCGATGCCGAAGCGGTGCCGTCCGACGTGCTTGAGGCGGTGCTCGCCAATCCTGCCCTGCTCGATGATCCGGCGACCACACGCGCGCTGCTGAGCTTCGATGCGGTGGTTGGCGTTGTCGCCAGCGTGGCAGGCGATCAGATCACACGCATCGGCACCACGTGCGCGCTCTGTCATTCGACAGTGGACAATTCCGTGACTACCGGCATCGGCTCACGTCGCGATGGCTGGCCGAACCTCGACCTGCGCGTCGGCGAGATCATCGCGGCCGCACCCGGCCTGCCCGATGACGTTCGGCCCGTGTATGCGTCCTGGCCGGCGGGGTTCTACGACGCGCGCTTCAACTTCGACGGCATCAACGCGCCGGTGGTGATCCCGCCCGCGTACGGACTGCATGGTGTCGACCTCGAGACGTATACGGGCGAGGGCCCGATCTCGTACTGGAACGCGTATGTCGCGGTGACACAGATGCATGGACGCGGCTCGTTCTCGGATCCGCGTCTCGGCATCGACATCGTCGTGCCTGCGGCCGAGGATGAGGTGAAGTCGAAGTTGCCCGCACTGCGTCGCTATCAATTGTCGCTCGTCGCGCCCGCGCCGCCGTCCGGCAGCTTCGATGCGGCGGCGGCGGAGCGCGGGAGAGTCGTGTTCAGGACGACGGCGCGCTGCTCGAGCTGCCACACGGGTCCGCGTTTCACGGATGATGAGACGCTGCATGCTCCCGCGGAGACGGGCATGGAGCCGGTGCATGCCGAGCGCAGCACGACGAAGCTGTACCGCACGACGCCGCTGCGCGCGCTGTGGCAGCACGCGCCTTACTTCCACGACGGCAGTGCCGGTACGCTGGAAGCGGTCGTCGCGCATTATGACACGGTGCTGGGACTGGGACTGACGGCGGCACAGCGGGCGGATCTGATGGAGTATCTGATGTCGTTGTGATCGGCGCTGGCGTGTGCAGGGATGCGGGCGCGCTGGTCCTGCACGCGCACCGGTTGGCCGCTCAGGTGGCGGGCCGCTCCGGTGGCGGCCGCTCGGGTGGCGGCCGCGCCCTGTTGCGTCGCAACGAAGGCGGGGTCGATGGGGGGTTTGGCGGCGGATCTCGTTGCACGACAAGTAACAGCCCCGGAACCCGTTCCGCGGCACGGGGCCGTTTTGCCGCGCAACAAGAGTCCGCCCGATGGCCCCGATCGACGCCCCGCAATCTTGCGCCGCAACGAAGCCGGTCGCGCGGCGGCCCTCCCCCGACGTACTACCGAACAGACACCGAAGATGCTACTCTGTCTTCATGACCCCCGACGTCCTCCGCATCCTGTTCCTCGCCGACTCCCATCTCGGCTTCGACCTGCCGCTGCGGCCGCGCGTCGCGCGACGGCGGCGCGGCCACGATTTCCTGGCGAACCATGCCGCTGCGCTGGAGCCAGCACTGAACGGCGAGGTGGATGCGGTGGTGCATGGCGGCGACGTGTTTCACCGGCCGGACGTGAACGAGGCGCTGGCGTGGCAGGCACTGCGGCCGCTGGTGCGCGCGGCGGAGGCGGGCGTGCCGGTGTTCATCGTGCCGGGCAACCACGAGCGCGCGCGGATCCCGCACGCGCGGTTCGCGGACCACCCGCGCGTGCATGTGTTCGATCGGGCGCGCACGTATGCGATCGACGTGCGCGGCCGACGCGTCGCGTTCGCCGGCTTCCCGTTCGAGCGGCACGACGTGCGGTCGCGCTTTCCGGAGCTGGTGGAGCGCACCGGCTGGCGAAATCACGATGCGACGCTGCGCGTGCTGTGCATGCACCACTGTGCGGAGGGCGCCACGGTCGGGATCAGCGCAGGATCGCGCGACTTCTCGTTCACAACCGCTCGGGACGTCGTGCGTGTGCGCGACGTGCCCAAGTCGTTCGCGGCCGTGCTGTCCGGTCACATCCATCGCCGGCAGGCACTCACAACGGACCTGCGCGGCCGGCCGCTCGACGTGCCGGTGCTGTATCCGGGTTCGGTCGAGCGGACGTCGCTCGCCGAGATCGGCGAAACGAAGGGCTACATGATCGTGCACGTCGATGCGGCCGGCGACGGCGGCCGCGCGCGCTGGGAGTTCCGCGACCTGTATGCGCGGCCGATGATTGCCGAAGACATCGCGGTGAGCGGAGTCGGCGCGGTGAGCGGGTCGAGCGGACCGGGCACGCTGAGCGGAAGCGCGCTGGATGATGCGGTCCGCAGGATCGTCGCGGCTGCGCCGGCGGATGCCGTGCTGCGGATCCGGATCACGGGCGACCTCGACGCGGAGCATTGGCGTGTGCTGCGTGCCGCGCACGTGCGTTCGTTCGCGCCGGATACCATGAACCTCGAGATCCGCGCGGGCGATGGTGCGCCGTTCGGACGGCCGCTCACGACCCGGACCGCGCGCGATCGGCGGCGGGTGGCGACAGAGCGTGGTCGCCGGCGACGCGAGCCCGACGCGCCACGGCCGTCGGACCGGTCCGGACCGCAGCTCGATCTGGAGTTCGCGCTCTGAGCCGTTGGCGCCCGGCAGCCCGCCGCCGAGCACGCCCGCGCCGACAGGTCGGGAGCATCATCAATCTGGAAGCCGGGGGCGGTCCGGCCCCGTCCCCCGGATATCGACGCTCCAGCGGAACGTGCCCCATTCCATGACGAGTTGTGCGGTGTCGGCCCCGTCGGCGGAAGCGACGCGGATCGTGAACTGCTCGACGGGCTCGGTCAGTGTGGCGATCTCCATCGGGACGCGTGCGATGTCGTGCGCAGCGCCGTACTGCGTCCCCCACTGGCCGGTCTGGCGATTGATGATAAGCAGTACGCTGTCGGCGGCGGGCAGCGTCCAGAGCGTGTATGTCCCGCTGTCGAGCGGGATGCCGCCGACCACGACTCGTTCGGACACGCCGAGCTGGGTGGCGGCGTTGGCGCCGGTGCGCCACACCTGCCCGTGGGGTATGAGCCCGCCCAGCAGCGTGCGGTCGCGCGCGAGCGGACGGCCGTAGTCGATCGTGAACGTCACGCCGTCGATCGTGGCGCGCGCGGTGTCGCGCGTGCTGAGGGAGCGCGAGACTCCGCGCGTTCGTTCGTCGGACGCGAAGCGGGCTGCGATCGCATCGATGTCGGGCACGTCCGTGATGCGCTCCACTTCCTGGCGGTACGTGGTGCCTGCACCGGAATACGACTGCATGCGGCCCTCCGCATCCATGCGGGCGACGCCTTCGCCGGCGAGGCCCGTGCTCCTGATGGCGATGCTGTCGCCGCCGAGCCGGCGCACTCGCGCGTAGCCGAGCGATCCTTCCGCCCAGCCCTCGAAGAAGTACTGTCCGATGGGCGATGTGTCCGGCAGCCCGGCGGCCGCCTGGAACAGCATCTCGTACGTGCCGTACACGAACGCGTTCCACGGCACGGTCACGGCGAACGACTTCGCGTACGTCGCGTCCGTCGTATCGCTGCCCGTGCGACGTATCAGTCGGACCGTGCTGTCATTGAACACGGCCTCGTGGTACAGGTCGGTTGCACCGTCGGCGGCGTTGGGGATGTGCGTATGCATCGTCCAGTGGCGGACGGTGCCGTCCGGCGCGAGCGTGGCCTCCCAGCGCCGACGCACCACGACGGGCGAGCGGCCGACCGCATCGCTCACGATGCGGTCTCCCGTGCGAGTGACCCGCTCGACGGAGGTGGTATCGGTCCCGAGCGTGGCGACGAATCCATACGTCTCGGTGGGCCGCTGCGCGCACCCGGCTGCGGCCAGGACGACGCCGAGTGCGCCGATGGCAGTGACCCGATATCTCATGAGAATTCCCCGATCAGAGGATGTGCTCTGCGTCACCGGTCAGGCCCGAGAGACGGCATGCGCCATCACCAGCGTCAGCGCCCTCGTCCAAATCTAACCGCCTCAGCTCGGCGGTACACGGTATGGGGATCCCCCCGCGCGCGCTGGGGACGGGATGGTTGCTATTCGGGGCGGCCGCCATTAGACTCCTATGGTCCCCCCATAGGAGGCGGTATGGCCGACAAGCTCGATGTCAGGCAGGGCACCCTTTCCCTCATGATTCTCCGGACCCTCGAAGTCCTCGGACCTCTCCACGGCTACGGTGTAGCGCGCCGGATCGAGGAGACGAGCGGGAACCGTCTGCAGCTCAACTACGGGACGCTGTATCCTGCGCTGGTCAAGCTGGAGCAGGAGGGGTCGATCGTGGGGGAGTGGGGGCAGTCGGAGAACAACCGGCGTGCGAAGTTCTACTCGCTGACACGGGCGGGCCGCAAACAGCTGGCGCGCGAAGCACGCGAATGGCATGAGACCGCCGATCTGATCGCGGCATTCCTCGCACCGCGCGAAGAGGCGATATGAGACGCATCCGGCTGGTGCTCGAGCGCGTGCGGGGTCTGTTTGCCGGACGCAGTGCGGATGACGATGTGCGCGCGGAGATGCAGGTGCACCTGGAGATGGCGATCGAGGAGAACCTGCGGCGTGGGATGACGCCGCGGGAAGCGCGGCGGCAGGCGTTGCTGGCATCGGGAGGCCTGACGCAGGCGGCCGACGCGGTGCGGGATCAGCGCCGGCTTGCCAGCATCGACAGCCTCGCCGCCGACGTACGCTATGCGCTGCGCGCGCTGCGGCATAATCCGGCGTTCACAGCCGTCGTCATCATCACGCTGGGGCTCGGCATCGGCGCGAATACGGCAATATTCAGCGTAGTGCGGGGCGTGCTGCTCAAGGCGCTGCCGCACGATGACGGGGAGCGTCTGGTCTATCTCCGTCACACGACGGAGGGGCAGACGGAAGCAACGCTGAGCTTCTCGGTTCCGGAGGTGCGCGATCTCCGTGAGGGCGTGCCATCGCTTGCGGGCATTGCGGAGTATTCGCCGTGGTTCCATACGCTGCACGGCACGGAGGGCGCAGAGCGCATCGAGGCCGGCCTCGTGACGGGTAACTTCTTCGAGGTGATGGGGCTCTCGCCGGTTCTTGGCAGGCTCACGCGGCCATCCGACGACGGCGCGGGGGCGACGCCGGTGATGGTGCTCTCGCATGACTTCTGGATGAGCCGGTTCGGCGGCGATTCGAGCGTCGTTGGCAGACAGGTGCGTTTGGACGCGCTGTCGGTGACGGTGATCGGCGTGCTGGAGCCCGCGCCGTTCTTTCCCGGCGAGGTGGATGCGCTGCTCAACATGGTGGTCAGTCCGCATCACCTGAGTGCGCAGATGGTGGAGGCGCGCGAGCATCGCATGACGGAGGTGATCGCCCGGCTGGCACCGGGAGCGACGCTGGAGCAGGCACGCGCGGAAGTCGCGGCAGTGCACACGCGCATGCAGAACAGCTTCAGAGAGGCGTATGACCCCGCGTCGCATTACCGCGTGGCGGTGATTCCCTTCCGCGAAGTGCTGGGCGAACGGGCGCGTCTCACGTTGTGGCTGCTGATGGGCGCAGCGGCGTTCGTTCTGATCATCTCGGTGGCGAACGTCACGAACCTCACATTGATGCGCGGGGTGCGTCGGGATCACGAGCTCGTCATACGCGCAGCGCTCGGCGCCGGTGTCGGGAGGCTGCGGCGGCTGCTCCTGGTCGAGAACCTGATGCTCGCGCTCGTCGGCGGCGCGCTCGGCGTCGTCATCGCGATCGGTGGCGTCGGCATGCTCAGGTCACTGGCGGAGCGGTACTCGCCGCGTGCCAGCGAGATCCGACTCGATGTGGTGGTTCTCGGCTTCGCCATCGCGCTCTCTGCCCTGTCTGCGCTGCTGTTCTCGTTCCTGGCCTCGCTACCGAAGGAGGGCACGTTCGCCTCGATCTCGGCCGGCGCCCGCCGTATCACGGGCGGCATGCGGCGGTTGCGGCTTCAGCGCAGTCTCGTCATCGCGCAGGTCGCCGTTTCAGTCGTGCTTCTCGCCGGCGCAGGGCTGCTCACGCGCACCATGCTCCAGCTCGCTGAAGTGGATACGGGGCTCACGACCGAGAAGGTGCTCACGATGCCGGTCGAGCTTCTCGATCCATCGCAGATCACCGCCACGTCCGATGCGACGAACAAGGAGCTCTACTCCCGGATGCAGCGCGCGATCCGTGCGGTGCCCGGCGTCATCGAGGTCGGTCTCGGCTCCACCATGCCGCTGCGGAAGTCGATATTGTCATTCGAGATCAAGGCGGACGGTGTTGCGCGAGCTGCGGGCGAGGCGATCCCGAGCGCAGATCTGCGAATGGCGAGCCCCGAATACTTCCGCGCTGCGGGCATTCCCCTGCTCAGTGGGCGTGAGTTCCGGGATACCGATCGCGCGGGCTCCGGCAAGGTCGTCATCGTCAATCAGGCGCTCGTCGACAGGTTGTTTCCGGATCGCAATCCGCTCGGTCAGCGGCTTGCGCTCGCGAGCCCCGTGCTGCGGTTCACGCCGTTCACCGACGAGTGGCGCACGATCGTGGGTGTTGTGAACAACACGCGTGATGGCGGTCTTGACGCCGAACCGCCGCTCGTCATGTTCGCGCCTTTTGCGCAGGAGTTCACCATAGGCGGCGGACTCGTGATCCGCACGGATGACAATGCACCGGACGTTGCGGCCGCAGCGATGCGCATCGCAAGAAGCATCGCGCCGGCCGCACCGCTCGGCGACGTGCTGACCGTCGCGCAGATCAAGGATCAGAGCGTCTCGCCGCGCCGCCTGAACGCTGCACTCGTCTCGTCATTCGGCATTCTCGCCGTCATCATCGCGGCCGTCGGCATTGCAGGCGTCCTTGCGTTTTCCGTGAGCGCGCGCACCGCCGAGATCGGCATCCGCATGAGCCTAGGCGCCGAGGCGTCGCGTGTGCACCGCATGATCCTGAAGGAAGGCGGCGTCCTGCTCGCAGCTGGCCTCGCGCTCGGCGTTGCCGGTGCGTTCCTGGCTGCGCGTGTAATCCGCGGCCTCCTGTTCGGCGTCGCCCCACACGATCCCGTCACGTTCATCGGCGTTGCAGTGCTCATGTCGGTGATCGGCATCGCCGCCTGCTGGATCCCGGCGGCGCGTGCAGCGCGGGTGGACCCGGCCATGACGATGCGCGCGTAGAACAGGGTTCGTCGCGGGCAGTCCGCTCGACGGCGCGTGCTGGTAGAGCAGCGCACGACGTTCAGGGCGGTGCCGGGGATCAAGGACTGTGTGAAGAGGCGGAGCCCGACGCGAGACGGCCTTACTCCAGACGCATGCGCCGGAGCATCATCGGCCAGCGCGGGTCAGCGCGCAGCGGTGCCAGCGCCGGATCGACGGCTGCGCTCCCCACGAAGGAGCCCTGCTCGTCGAAGCCGCGCTCCAGCCATGCGAACGCACGATCGAGATCGCCGAGACCGGTTGCTGCGAGTGCGAAGTGATAGGCCATGTTCTCGGTATGTCCGGAGGACGTCAGGTCGGTGAGGATGCGTCTGGCGTCGCCGGTTCGCCCCGTGACAGCGAGGGCGTAGGCGAGGTGGAGGGAATCGCGGGTGCCGCTGAGGGTGGCGGCGCGCTCGAAGGCGTCGATCGCTTCCGCGGCCATCCCTTGCTGGAGCCGGGCGTGGCCGAGCTGCTGCCACGCGAGGTCCATCTGCGGACTCAGCTCGAGCGCCTGGCGCAGGTTATCGATGGCGCGGTCGGGCTGCTGCATGTTGACGTAAAGTCGTCCGAGCAGGTTGCTCGGGGCGGGCGAGAGCGGATCGGTTTCGCGGGCGTGGAGGAGCTGGCGTTCCGCCTCGTGGAAGCGACCGCGGCTCATCAGGCAGACCGCATATGGCATACGGCCGAAGAGGTAGTTCGGGTTGAGCGCGATCGCGCGCTCGAATGCGCGGTCCGATGCATCCCAGTCGAAGTCTGCAACGCAGAGCTTATGGCCGAGCGCGGCGTGCGCTTCGGCGAGAGTGCTGTCGAGCGCGAGCGCGCGGCGAGCGTGATCCCCGGCGCGTGCGAATCCCGCGCGTGCCGGCATGTGGGCGAAGATTGCGAGCCGGGTGTAGACATCGGACAGGCCGGCGTGCGCGTACGCGAGGAGCGAGTCGCGCTCCAGTGCGGCTTCGAAATACTGTCGCGCGTGATCGGTGCCCTCGCGGTCGGTGCGCGTGGTGAAGATGTGGCGGCCGCGCAGGTAGAGCTCGTATGCACGCACATCGCGCAACGTGTCCGCCCTGGCTGTTGCGCGCCCGACGCGCAGGCGCAGTGCGTCGATGATCGCACGCGTGATCTCGTCCTGGATGGCGAAGAAGTCGGTCAGCCTGCGGTCGTACGTCTCAGCCCACACGACGGTGCCATCGGCCGCGCTCACGAGCTGCACGCCGATCTTGAGCTGGTCTCCCGACCGCTGGACGCTGCCGTCGAGCACGGCACTCGCGCCGAGGCTGTCCGCGATCGCGCGCAGGTCGAGCGAACGTTCTCTGAACAGGAACGCGGACGTGCGCCCGATCACGCGCACGTCGGGGATGGCCCCGAGCGATGTGATCAGGTTCTCGGTCAGGCCGTCACTGATGGCTTCGGTGGTGGTATCGCCGCTCGTGTTCGCCAGCGGCAGCACGGCGATGAATGTATGCGTGGCCGCGCGCGGCCGGCTCAAGATTGCAACGGCCGCGATGACCACGAATGCGACGACGAGAGCAGCGGCGGCCGTGAGCAGTCGATGTCGCCGGCGCGTCACTGCGGTGACGGCCGCCACCTCGGCTTCGGGCTCGTCGACCGGAAGCTTCGGCGGATCGATGGCCGTCGCGCTCGCTGTCGCCGGATGGCTGTCCGTCGCGCGCACCGTCGGCGGATGGTTGTCGACCGGTCTCGCCGGCGTCGCAATTCCTGATTCGGCCGGTACGTCAGCGGGCGGCTGTGTGCTGTTGCGCAGCCTGTCCGCGAATGCCGAGACCGCGTCGTCCGTCGCCTCGCCCAGCTCGCTCTGCACCAGCAACTCGTGCACGCGTGCGTGTCGCAGAGCTGCAGCCCGCTCGCCGACGGCATCGAGGCAGCGCATCAGGCCGATCGCGCCGCTCGCACTGATCGGGTCGAGCTCCGTCAGTCTGCGCCACCACGTCACCGCCGCACGAACGTCGCCTGCCGACTCGGTGCGCTGGGCGAGCGTCTCGAGCGCGCGTGCGGCATCGCTCGCGAGCCCCGCGCGTTCCGTCGCGATCCAGCGCTCCAGCTCGTCGGCGCTCCTGATGTAGAAGCCATCGAGGAAGGGGCCGCGGTACAACTCGACCGCCGCCGCGAGGTCGTCCGTCTCGAGCGCCGCTCGGAAATCGGCGACGTCGCTCGAGATCACCCGCGGATTCAGGCGCAGCTCCGGCGATGACGGGATCAGGTCGGGCGACTGGAGCTGGTTACGGAGCAGGTGCACGAGCTGTCGCAGCGACGTGCGTGCGCGTTCCTCGTCGCTGTCGGGCCAGAGCAGCGCGAGCACGGCGTCACGGCTTACGCCACGCTCGCCGGCAGCGGCCAGCACGGCGAGCAGCGCAAGACCCTTGCGGTACGCGGAAGCGGTGTCCATACGGACGCCGTCCCGCTCCAGGTGGCACCCGCCAAAGGTCTGAAGACGAAGCATGAGAGCCTGTTGCGGGGGATAACGCAGAACTAACGCCGGTTCGACGGCCTGCCTGTTAGATACCTCCCGTCCCGATCCCGGGGCAAGCACTCACTCGAAGGAGGTCACCATGTCACGTCGTCTGCCGCTCCACCTCACGCTCGCTTTCCTCCTGGCCGGCTGTTCGGCCGACTCTCTCACCGAGCCCGTCCAGCTGAGCTCCGGTCTGCTGGACGCCGTCGGGCCAGTGCCGTTCAGCGTGCGCTGCGAAATGGTGATCCAGCCGCCCACGCCCGTTGGACCGGGCCTGCTCCATCAGATCGATACGGGCACCTGTCACGGAACCCACATCGGGCGCGCCCAGCTCACATCCGACAAGATCATCAATGTCGTCAACGGGACGCAGACGCTCGAGACCACGTTCGTCGCCGCCAACGGAGACGAGCTGCGCGGCACCGGCACCGGCACGAACACGCCCGTGGGCCCCGGCCTCATCGCATTCACCGCGACGCTGACGTTCGACGGCGGCACCGGCCGGTTCGCGGACGCGTCCGGACAGGCGACGATCACGGGCCAGGCCGACCTGGGGGCCGGGCGGTCGCACATGACCGCGAAGGGTTCCATCGAGTTCTGACGCAGCTGTCATTGGCGGCGCGCTCACGGCGGGCGCGCCGTGCCGCGAATCGACCAAATGACGCAGCACGCCCGCGAGGATGGAGGATTCGCTGCGCGATGAGCCGCGAACTTTCCGTCGGTCCTCAGGTTTTCAGGCTCAGATGGAAACTTCGGCGCGCATAGCGCGACGAATCCTCCACTCCGTCGGGGGGCGTGCAGCAAATGGAGGATTCGACGTCGTCCTCGACGCGCGCCACGCCTCGACGCCGCCCCACGCCCCCGCGCTTTTACCTCCCCGTACTGGACGGAGCGGCGCGTCAGTCGGCGATTGCCCGCTCGAGCGCAGCGATCACCGCCTCGATGTCATCCGTCGCGACGTGCCAGACGATATCCGGATCCAGGTCACCGTACGCGTGCACGATCCGGTTCCGCATGGCGATCATCTCGCCCCAGGGGAACTCCGGATGTGCCGCGCGGAATTCCGCGCTGAGTCGGCTCGCGGTCTCGCCGAGTCGCTGAATGAGGTGCAGCATGGCGAGGACGAGGACATCATCGGTATCGAGATCCGGGCGCGACCGCCCACGCGCGAGCCCGTGCAGGCGGCGAGCCGTGTCCAGCATCAGCTCGAGCGAAAGCCGGTCATTGCGCGGCATAAAGCGTCTTCGCCGAAGAGAGGACATGTTCGCGCAGGCGGGGTGCGAGGCCGCGACGGGTCACCAGGTCGACGGGGCGGCCACCGAAGACCGGCCGCAGCGCCTCCGCCACCCGGACGATGCCGAACCCGGGCGTAGTCCCGGGGGCGAAGTCCACGACCACATCCACGTCGCTGTCGGGCCGCGCATCGCCCCGGGCGTGTGAGCCGAAAAGGGCCAGCCACACGATGTGATGGCGACGGCAGACATCGTCCAGTACGCCGCGGTCGATGTCCGCGATCAGGGTGATGTGTGTCTGAGTAGCATCACCGTAGCCCGCGGCTGGCCGTTCACGGACGGTTCCGTGCGGTGCGCGCGTCGGGCGCGACGCGGCTTCATCGTCGGCAGCCGCTCGATCCAGGATTGCGAGCAGCTCGCCGTTCAGGCTGCGCCGATTGGCGGCGGCGCGTGCGCGCAGTCGTTCGAGAACGGCGTCGGCGATGCCGCGAATGGTGAGGGTGCGATTGGCCATGGCTGCAATATGACTGCATAATGCAGTCGCCGACAAGGCCGGTGTCTCAGTGAGTTCAGGTCAGGCTGCGCGACTGAGCAGGGTACCGCAGGGTGCTACCGACCCTCGTTCAAGCCCACGCGTCTCAGCATTTTCTGCAGACTCTGCCGGTGCAGGCCGAGCGCGCGGGCTGTCGCGCTCACGTTGCCGTCGTGTCGCTCGAGCGCGGCTGCGAGGAACGCGCGGTCGAAGGTGTCCATGGCGCGGTCTCTTGCCTCGATGTACGGCAGCTCCGCGACGGCGGCATCGGCCGGAGCGAGCGGCGCGACTGACCCGACGATCGACGATGGCAGATCCGCAACGGTGATGGCAGCGCCATCGGCGACGACGAGTGCGCGCTCGATCGCGTTGCGCAGCTCGCGCACGTTGCCGGGCCAGGTGTGGGCGAGCAGCGCGCGGCGCGCGGCTCCATCGAGCGGCAGCGGCTCGAGCCTGTGGCGCTCGGCGGCAGCGGCAGTGAAGTGGACGGCGAGCGCGGCAATGTCCTCACGGCGCTCGCGCAGCGGCGGCAGCGTGACCTGGAACACGGCCAGGCGATACAACAGATCCTCGCGGAACGATCCCTCGGCTATCATGGTGTCCAGCGGACGGTTGGTAGCGGCGATCACGCGCGCATCGACTTCGATCGGCGCGGTCGCGCCAACGCGGGTGATCGTGCGCTCCTCGATCGCTCGCAGCAGCTTCGCCTGTGCCGGCTCCGCGAGGTCACCGATCTCATCGAGAAACAGCGTTCCGCCCGCGGCGGCCTCGAAGATCCCTGCGCGATCCCGGTCGGCACCCGTGAACGCACCGCGCACGTGACCGAACAGCTCGCTCTCGACCAGTGCGGCCGGAATCGCCGAACAGTTGAGTGCGACGAACGCTCTCCGGCTCCTCCGGCTGCGGGCGTGGAGCGCGCGCGCGACGAGCTCCTTGCCGGTGCCGCTCTCTCCCGTGATCAGCACGGTCACGTCGGTCGGGGCGGCCCGGTCGATGAGCCGGTACAGCTCACGCATGGACGCGGCGCCGCCGATGATGTCGCCATACTGCGTCGCCAGCTCCGCACGCAGTCGCGCGTTCTCCGTCCGGAGCGCGAGCAGCTCGCGCGCACGCTCGACGACTGCCCGCACTTCGTCATTGTCGAACGGCTTCGGCAGGTAGTCGAACGCGCCGAGCTTGAGCGCCTGCACGGCGATGCGCTCGTCGCCATGAGCGGTCATCAGCACCAGCAGTGTGTCGGGATGCCTGGTGCGCACTTCCTCCAGCAGCTGGAGTCCTGTCATCGCCGGCATGCTCAGATCGGAGATAATGATGTCGGCAGCGTCGGCCTCCATCAGCGCGAGCGCCTGCGGTGCGTGCTCCGCGACGTCGACCTG
>DATHUY010000074.1 GCA_035461765.1 Longimicrobiales bacterium | reverse complement strand
CCAGGTGTCCCCGCTGGCGAGGCATTCCTCGCAGCCGTCGGGCGTGCGGGGCTCCACCGCGCGGACCTGGTCCAGGTGAGTGCACTTTGTCGCCATTTCGTCAGTCTCCGGGTTACCTCCCCTCGCCGCAAGGCATGTTCCTCATCATGAGGTGCGCCGCCCGGTTCCGCGCCGCCGCGGCCCGAATCGCATGATCATGTGATTGCAGGTGCAGCGGCTGTCCGGGGATTTTCGTATACATGAGATGGTCCCCCTTCGGCCGGTTGCGTCGGAGATCGCGATGAGCCGCGCCACGGTGTCGGCGGCGCCCGACGCTGTTCGCACAGCGAGCAGACCGCGGGGCGTCGGGTTCTACCGCAACGCGATCTACTGGTTCGCCCTGCTGCTGGTCGTTCTCGTAGCAGGCTTCTGGAGGTCGTACTTCTCAGTGCTCGGTCAGGGCAGTCTGCACATCACCCATCACGTGCATGGCCTCGCCATGCTGCTCTGGGTGCTTCTACTCATTGTGCAGGCCTGGTTCATCCGTACCGGACGGAAGGCAGGGCACCGCCTCCTCGGTCGGACCTCCATCGTCCTGGCCCCGATAGTAGTGGCATCCGGAGTATGGGTTAATCTGCAGATGATGGCGGGCGCAACCGAGCCCCTGCCCGCTGGTCTCCTCGGCGCCTACTGGTGGGGCTACTTCCTCATGCTGGCGTTCGGTGTCTTCTACGCGATGGGCATCATCCATCGCCGGCGGCTTCAGCTGCATGCCCGCTATATGGCGGCGACGGCGCTGGTCTTTCTGACGCCCGGCCTGGGACGCGCCTGGTTCAATTATCTCTACCCGCTCACGGGCTGGGAGCCGAACGCCCTGCAAGTGACGTCCGTCCCTCTCCTGATCGGGTGCTGGCTCCTCCTGGATGACTGGCGGCACAGCCGTACCGTGAAGCCATACCTCCTGTTCTGTACGATCTGGGTGCTCGGGGTGGGCCTGGGCAGGGTCGGTTTGCCGCACCTCGAGCTCTGGCGCGAGTTCGCCGCCTGGTCCGCGCGCATCCAGGGCTGAGTGGAGAGCAGATACGGCCGCCGTCGAGCGTTCCCAAGACCAGCTCGGAGAACGGCGCTTGACGCGACCCCTCAGTCGTGACGCAGTGCGATCGCCGGATCCACCGCCGCCGCGCGCTGCGCCGGAATCCAGCTCGCGAGCGCGGCGATCGCCAGCAGGGCAAGCGATACCGCTCCGTACGTCACGGGGTCCCGTGCGCTCACGCCGAACAGCAGAGACTCGATCAGGCGACTGGCGGTGAACGCGAGCGCCAGCCCCGCGGCGACCCCGATGCCACCCAGCACCAGGCCCTGCCGCACGACGAGGCCGCGCACGGACGACCGCTGCGCGCCGAGCGCCATGCGCACGCCCAGCTCTCTCGTGCGCTGCGTCACGATGTAGGAGACGACGCCGTAAATACCGATCAGCCCCAGCAGCAGTGCGACCACCGACGCGGAGCCGAGCACTGCCATCGTGAACGATGTCTCCGCCGCGGCAACGCGCATCACGTCCTGCATGGTGCGCGGGTTCGACAGGGGGATGCGCGCATTCAGCTCGGTCAGCTCGCGACGCAGGATCGGTAGGAAGGCAATGGGGTCGCCGTCGACACGGATCACGACCTCGCGCGTCCGCACGGACTGTGCTGCATCCGCCGGCCCGACCTGCATCGGCATGTATACCAGTTCTTCGGGATCCTCCTGGAGCCCGCGGATCCGCACGTTTTCCGCGATACCGACGATCTCCCACAGGTCTCCCGGCCCTGCGCCGATCCGCCGGCCTATGGCACTGGCCTCCGGCCACCAGCGCTGCGCATACGCACGGCTCACCACGACACCGCGGAACTGCGCGGCGCCGTCGCTCGACGTCAGCGGACGGCCCTCTTCGATCGAGATGCCGAGCGTCTCGAAGTAACCGACGTCCGCGTTCGTGAAGAATGCGAGCGGCGGCAGCTCGTTGTCGGCAGTCGGATAATCCTCGATCGAATGCGTGACGAAGCTGACCTGGCCGCCGAGCGGTACACTCCCGGTCGCACCGACTGAACGGACGCCCGGCTGCGCACGAATGCGATCGTACAACTGACGATAGAAGTCCGCGACCGCAGCGGGGTCCTCCACCTCCGCGGTGGGCACTGCCAGCTGCACGGCGAGTATGCCCTCCTGCTCGAAGCCGGGGTCTACAGCCATGAGTGCGATGAAGCTGCGGAACATGAGACCGGATCCGATGAGGAGCACCAGTGCGAGCATGACCTGCGCGATCACGAGCGTGTTGCGCACCCTGTGTCGTTCGCGGCCGGAAGTCGCGCCGCGCACGCCGCCCTCCTTCAGCGCGCCCGACAGCTCACCCCGGCCGTACCGCAGCACCGGGAACATGCCGAACGACACCGCCGCCAGCAGCGAGATCACTGCAGTGAACGCGAGCACACGCACGTCGATACCCACTTCCGACATTCTCGGCAGATCGGCAGGTGCCAGCGCAGTGGTCGTGCGCACGGCAAGAGCGGCGATTCCGATGCCCAGCGCACCACCGACGACGCCCAGCGCCAGACTCTCCGCCAGGAACGGCCGCGCTATCGCTGCCCGGCTCGCGCCGAGCGCCTGCCGCACCGCCAGCTCCCGCTGCCGGCTTTCCGCGCGCACCAGCAGCAGGTTCGCCACGTTCGCGCACGCGATCAGCAGGACGAACCCGACCATTCCCAGCAGCGTCCACATCACGCGGCTCACGTTACCGACCACCACGTTCTTCAGCGTGTCGACCACGCTGGCGATCCTCACCTCGCGCAGGAAGCCCACCGTCGCCGCGTCGTCCGGTACCAGCTCCTCCAGACGACCGATGATGCCATCAATGTCGGCGCGCGCCGTCTCGATGCTCACGCCGTCGGCCATTCGTGCGATTCCCTCGGCACCGAACGCCGCC
The DNA here is from genome assembly GCA_035461765.1 of Longimicrobiales bacterium. Lineage (GTDB taxonomy): Bacteria > Gemmatimonadota > Gemmatimonadetes > Longimicrobiales > RSA9 > SH-MAG3. Next base: position 3,551 of record DATHUY010000074.1, on the reverse strand, counting down.
AGCGGCGCATTCGCAGGATCGATCGTCAGCGGAATCCAGAACCGGGATTCCGCGTCCGGGTGCGCGAACCCGCGCGGCATGATGCCGACGATCTGACGCGCTACGCCGTTCATGATCAGCGTCGTGTTCAGTACCGATGGATCGCCGCCGAAGCGCGACTGCCAGTACGCGTGACTCAGCACGACGACAGGGTCCGCGCCCGGCTCGCCATCGCTCTCCAGCAGACGCCGGCCCATCGTGGGATTCGTCTGAAGGACATCGTGGATCGATGGCGTTACCACGGCGCCGGTGACGCGCTCCGCGTCGTTGTCGCCCGTGATGTTCATCACGGCGTTGCCCTGCATCGCGATCGATGAGAGCGAGCGTGCATGATCCCGGTACAGCAGGTACAACCCCGTCGAGATCGGCAGCTCGTCCTCCCCGCCCCGGCCCTCGTGGCGGATCGACAGGATCCGGTCCGAATCGGGATACGGCAGCGCGCGCAGCAGCACGGAGTCCACGAGCGTGAAGACCGCTGTCGTCGCGCCGATCCCGAGCGCGAGCGTCAGTATGGCGACTGCGGTGAAGCCCGGCGTGCGGGCCAGACCGCGGATGGCAAAGCGCAGTTCGTTGAACATTGATTATCCTGATGACGCCGGGCGGCGGGTCGGCCGCGTTCGGCACAAAACATCGCGGAGCCCGACTTGCCGCGCTACGCGCGTGGGCCGAACGGCATTTCAGCGGGTTCGGAATGCCACCGGCGGATGGCGCCGCAGCGCACCCGACGCGTTCTAGGAACCCGGCTCCCGGAGCGTGATGCGGTCGGGCGCGTTCGGCACGATGCACAGGAACTCGAAAGGCCCCTCGATCACGTCGTAGGAGTGCGGCACGCCGGCGGGTATGAAGAGCGCGTCGTCGGCGCCGACGTCGTGCAACGCATCGCCAATGCGGATGCGGGCCCGGCCGCGCAGCACATACTGTTCGTGTTCGACCTCATTGGTGTGTGCGGGAATGCCGCCCCCGGCCTCCATGCGGAAGCGCCGCAGGACATAGTTCGACGCACCGTCGTCCGGCCCGACGAGCACCTGAACCGTCGTGTCCCTGCCCGCCGCGACCGCCCGCGCCGGCACATCGTCGGCCTGCCTGACCAGAGGCACAGGCGCGCTGCTGCCACCTTCCATTTCCACTTGCCACCCCCTGTGCTGACGCTGTGATTGCTGCACGACCTACGACGAAGCTAGCTCGTGTCGGCTCAGCCACTCAAGGGCGCGCGGCACGCTTCGAAAGACGCCGCTCGTCCGGGAACCGTCTTTTCGAGTCGCGGCGCAGCCGCGGTCGAGCGGACTCGGGCTCTGCTGGGCCGTCATACCCTCAGCGCACCTCGGAATCCACGCGCCGCATAGTAGGACTCGGCGCCGTTGTGATAGACGAACACGGTGTCATAGCGACGATCGCAGAACAGTGCTCCGCCGAGCTTGCGGATATCGGAAGGCGTCTTCACCCAGCTCGATGTTTTCGTGTCGAACTCTCCCAGCTCCTGGAGCTTTCGATAGGCCTCCTCCGTCAGCAGCTCGATCCCCATCGCATTCGCCATGTTCACCGCGCTGTCTTCCGGCTTGTGCTTCTTTCTCGCTTCAAGCGCTTCGGCGTCGTAGCACACGCTCCTGCGACCCTGCGGACTTTCCGCCGAACAGTCGACGAACGTGAGCTCGCCGGTCTTCCTGTCCTGACCGATCACATCCGGCTCACCACCTGTGCGTTCCATCTCGTGGAGCGACCACAGCTTGTCCGCCTTCTTCTCCAGCCTCGCCTGGACATCGGCCCAATCGATGCCGCTGTGCCGCTTCCTGTTCTTCTCGAAGCGCGCCTTCAGCAGCGCGAACAATTCCTCCCGCTGTTTCGCTGACACCTTCTTCGAAGTCATGGCTCTCCCTGGTCAGTGAGGACGTGAGTGGGTGTGTATGCCCCGCACCGCCGACAGATCGAGCCGGGCGATACGGTCCGGGTCGGCCAGAATGTCCATCCGGGTGATCCTGCCGTCGGCAATCGTCAACGCGACCACCGAGAACGGCCGGCCATCCGCGCGACGGGAGAGGAACCCGATCCGGCCGTTCACCAGCACCACGTCGCTGGTGAGTCCGCGCGAGAACCTTTCCGCCTGCTCCATAACGGCGTGTGCGCCTCGCACCAGCCGGGATGCGCTCTCGAGCGCCCCACCATCGGCCCGGAGCACGATGTCGGGGTCCAGCAGCGCGAGCAGCCCCTCGAAGTCGCCCCTCTTCGCCGCATCCAGGAACGCGTCCGCGACTCGCCGCTGCTGCTTCAGATCCGGTTCCGCGTGCGGCGCACCGCTGCGCACACGTTGCCGCGCGCGACTCGCCAGCTTCCGGACCGCGACCGGAGAACGCTCGAGGATCGCCGCAATCTCGTCGAAGCGGACGCCGAACACGTCGTGCAGCACGAACGCCAGTCGTTCCGCCGGCTCGAGAGTCTCGAGTACGACGAGCAGGGCGAGGCCGACGGAATCGGCGAGCACGACGTCGGCGGCCGGGTCCGGCGCGCTGGTCACGATCGGGTCGGGCAGCCGCACATCCATGGGATCCTCCCGCCGCGATGTGCGTGCGCGGAGCATGTCGAGGCAGATCCGCGCCACGACGGTCGTCAGCCAGCCCCCGAGGTTCGCGACGTCTGCGGTGTCCGTCCGCACGAGCCGGATCCAGGCCTCCTGGACAGCGTCCTCTGCCTCACTCATGGAGGCCAGAAGCCGGTACGCCACCGCGCGCAGATGCGGGCGATGCTCCTCGAATTCCTCAGCCAGCCGCTCGGGCGAAGCCATCAGTCACATTCCTCCCATGGGCTTCGTCATCAGTTGACGGGTGGAAAATCGATTATGTGACAGGTTTTCGCGAGGAGGTCGAAATTGAGCTGGAGCAACGGGATCAGGAAGGTGCATCGCTGGACGTCCATCGTCTTCACAATGGCCGTCATCGGCGTCACGGTAGTGGTCAACACGGGACAGGAGGAGCCGGCCGAGTGGGTGTACCTGCTTCCACTCCTCCCGCTCGGGATTCTCCTGCTCACCGGCCTGTACCTGTTCGTCCTGCCGTATTCAGCCCGGCTGCACAGGCGTTCGGCCGGCAGCACGGGTGCGGGCCTCGACCGCTCCCTCCCGCAGGGAGCGTCCGGGGTCAGCTCATCTCGATCCGATTGACGCGAACCTCGAGAGTCCAGCTGCCGGCGCCGCTGCGCGACGGGTCGAAATCGACAGACCAGTTTTCGAGGCGTGCGCCCTCGAGCCGGAACGTACGCGTGTTCTGCGCCGCGGCGCGTGCGGCCGGGGCCGAGCGTGCCGCAGCGGGGAGCGTCCGCCGGTCCAGTAGCGAGATGTCGACGTCCGGACGGCCCGTCGCCCGGGCGATGAAACGGGCATAGGGGTTGGCGTCCAGCGCCGCCACCATGCGCACCTCCCGGCACGTGAGCGTCACTGCCTCAGAGGCCGGCTCCCCGGACGCGGGGCGACACCCCTCGAACGCGACGGTCGTGGTGCCGCCGGACGGATCCCGGAGCTCCAC
>DATHUY010000073.1 GCA_035461765.1 Longimicrobiales bacterium | reverse complement strand
ACACGTCGACGTGATAGGGCGAGGCCTCCAGCTTGAGCTGGATGATCCTGCCAATATAAGGCTCGTCGTCGATTACGAGTATGTTTCGTGAATGTTCGGCACTCGAGGCCATGCAGTCGCTGCGGATCCCGGTTTCAGGTTACTGTGCGGCCGGTGCCAGATTCATGCCCCATTGTCCGCACCGAACGAGCGGGGGTCGCGGCAGAGTGTGTTCACGGCGCGATCGGCGCGCGGAAGAGTAGTGGGGCGCGCGCGGACAAGTCAATGCAACAGCGTATGTTCCACCTTGACACCAGGGCTCCGCGACGGGTAACCTTCGCGGTTCCGGAATACTGATGAATTACAGAATGACAGGCGGTCTCGTGCACAGGCTGAAGCGGCTGGTTCCACTGGCAGTGTTGATTGTCGCGGCGTGTGACGATCCGTATGGTCCCGCGCTCTGGAACGCGGACCCGGACACGCTGCTGGTCTTCAGTGCATCGCGCGAGGTTCACATAGGTCGGGCGAGCGCTGTGGACATCACGAGGCTGCCGGTGGCGGCACTGCCGCTCGAGGCGCCGGGCGTGACGGGGAACTGGGACATAGCGCTCGTGGACGTGGGCGGCGGTCTCGCGCTGGCGCCTGCCGCGTCGTTCGACGGACTCGAGTCGCGCGCGCGGGTCGGCGTACTGCGTGACCGGGTGCTGGACGACGTGAAGGAAGCGCCGCGCGACACGTCGGCCTTCACGGCCGAGCCGATCGCGCTGCGTGAGGGAGACGTGTACCTGGTGCGCTCGCGGCGGGCGTCGTGCGGTGGTGTCTCGAGCGGATACCGCTACGCGAAGCTTCGTCCGGTGACGATCGACGAGACGGCCGGCACGCTGCGATTCGAGATCGTGGTCAATCCATACTGCGACAACCGCTCGTTCGTGCCGCCCGAGGAGTGACGTGCTGGATCTGAGGCAGATCCGGGATGAGCCGGATCTCGTGCGTGCGCGGCTGCGCGTGCGGGGCAGGGAGGAGTACACGGCCGCTGTCGATCAGCTGCTGGAGCTGGACGGGCAGCGGCGCTCGCTGATCAGTGAGGTGGACGGTCTGCGCGCGCGGCGCAACGAGGTGTCGCCGCAGGTCGGCCAACTGAAGCAGGCGGGCCAGCACGAGCAGGCGGAACCGCTCATCCTGGAGATGCGCAGCCTCGGCGAGCGGATGGGTGCACAGGAATCGCGGCTGGCCGAGATCGAGAATGTGCTGCGCGATCTGCTGCTCAATATCCCGAACCTGCCGGAAGAGCAGGTGCCGGCGGGCGGCGAAGAATCGAACCAGGTGGTGCGCGAGTGGGGTGAGGAGCGCGAGCACGGCTTTGCGCCGCAGCCGCACTGGGATCTCGGCGAGCGGCTGGGTATCATCGACCTGCCCCGCGGCACCAAGATCGCCGGCAGCGGGTTCCCACTGTACGTGGGTATGGGCGCGCGGCTCGAGCGCGCGCTGATCAACCTCATGCTCGACATGCACGGGCGCGAGCACGGCTACACCGAGGTGTCGCCGCCGTTCGTCGTGAACGAGGCGGCTGCACTGGGCACGGGACACCTGCCGAAGTTCGCGGACGACATGTATCACGTCGCCGGCGACAATCTCTATCTGATTCCGACGGCCGAAGTACCCGTGACGAACATCCATGCGGGCGAGCTGCTCGATGGGGGTGACGTCCCGAAGCGGTACGTGGCGTATACGCCATGCTTCCGCCGCGAGGCGGGGTCGCACGGCAAGGACACGCGCGGACTGCTGCGTCTGCATCAGTTCGACAAGGTGGAGCTGATGCGTTTCGAGCGGCCGGACGCGAGTCGTGTCGCGCTGGACGAGCTGACCGGGCATGCGGAGGCGGTGCTCCAGCGTCTCGGTCTGCGCTATCGTGTGCTGCTGCTGGCCGGGGGCGATCTGGGATTTGCGAATGCGCAGACCTACGATCTCGAGGTGTGGGCGCCCGGAGTGGGACGCTGGCTCGAGGTATCGAGCTGCTCGCTGTACAACGACTATCAGGCGCGCCGCGCCAACATCAGGTTCCGGTCGGCGCCGGGCGCGAAGCCGGAGTTCGTGCATACACTGAACGGCTCGGCGATGGGCATGCCGCGCACGCTGATCGCACTGCTGGAAACGTATCAGCAGGCCGATGGCAGCATCCATCTGCCCGACGCCGTCGCGGAGTATCTGGGCACGGACCGGATCACAGCCTGAGCGGCGGCATGAACCGCCGCTCCTGGCCGGCTGTGCTGGCCGTGATCTCGCTCTTCATACTCGGCTCCTACCTGGTCTACACGCAGTATCTGGTTCGCGAGATCCGTCGCGAGGCCGCCATCCATTCGCAGGTCTACTCTATCGTTCAGCGTGGTCTGGCGGGTGACATCGAGGGTGGGGCGCCCGGCGCGCTGAACGCCGTGCAGGCGCAGCTGGCCAACCTGCAGGTGCCGATCATCATGTTCGACGCCGCCGGCCAGCCGGCGTACGCGAACAATCTGCCCTTCGATTACGACCTGCGTACGGCGGAAGGAATCGCCGAAGTGCGTGAGTATGCCGAGCTGCTTGCGGCGCGGCGCCCCCGCAATCGTGCGCCCGTGCAGGGCGGCGGCTCCATGGTGTTCGGCGACCCGCCCGTTCTCTCGTGGCTGCGGTTCATCCCGTGGCTGCAGGTCGGTGCGGGCGGTCTCCTGATCGTCGTGGCGCTCATGATCATGCGCGCGGACATCCGTGCGCACCGCGAGCGGCTGTGGTCGGCCATGGCGCGTGAGCTGGCGCATCAGATGGGTACGCCGCTCTCATCGCTGTCCGGCTGGGTGGAGGTGCTGCAGCTCACGGCCGATGAACGCACGGCGATGGCCGACACGGAACACATCGGCCGCATGATGCAATCGGATGTCGAGCGACTGGAGCGTGTCTCGCGCCGCTTCGAGCTGATCGGCAAGCCGCCCGCGCTGGAGCGCATTGCGGCGGCCGACGTCGTCAATGAACTGGTCTCCTATTTCCGGCCGCGCCTGCCGCACCTGGGGAACGGGATCACGCTCCGCTCGCGAATCGATCCCGACCTGCCCGCGATTCGAGCGAACCAGGTGCTCCTGGTGTGGGCGCTGGAGAACATAATCAAGAACGCGATCGATGCGCTCGCCGGTCGCGGCGGTCGCATCTCGTTCATGGCCATGCGGGGCGGGGCGCCACCGGTGGCGAACAGCAGCCGCGATTCGCTCCATCTGGTTATCACGGATAACGGTCCCGGCATTGCGCCAGCGGTGCGTGACCGCATCTTCGAGCCGGGTGTATCCACCAAGGCAGGCGGCTGGGGCGTCGGCCTCTCGCTCAGCCTCCGCATCGTAGAGGAGCTGCATCACGGCCGTATCACGCTGCACAACCGCCAGCGCGGCGGCACCGTTTTCGACGTGGTACTGCCGGTCGCGAAGATGTAATGGAAGCAGAATACCTGAACGGACTGAATCCCGAACAACGCATCGCCGTCGAGCACTTCGAGGGACCGATCCTCACGCTCGCCGGTGCCGGCTCCGGCAAGACGCGCGTGCTCACGACGCGGATCACCCACCTGATCAACGAACACGGTGTCGATCCGTCCTCGATCCTGGCCGTCACGTTCACGAACAAGGCCGCGGCCGAGATGCGTACGCGTATCCGGCGGCTGCTCGGCCGCGAGCCCGCGGGCATGTGGGTGGGCACGTTCCATTCGATCGGCGCCCGGCTGCTCCGCCGTCACGCGACACGACTCGGCTGGACGCCGAATTTCACCATCTACGATGCGGATGAAGCGCTGCGTGAGACGAAGCGCACGCTGGAGCGGCTCAAACACTCGCCGAAGCGCTGGAACCCCAAGGCGGTGCACGGTGCGATCTCGTCCGCCAAGAATCAGCTCGTGTCGCCATCACATTACGAGAAGACGGCTGGTGACCACTTCTCACGCATCGTGGCCGAGGTGTATCCGGCGTACGAGGCGGCATTGCGTGAGCAGAACGCTTTCGACTTCGACGACCTGCTCGTGAAGCCGGTGGAGCTGCTGCGTGAGCAGGAGGAGATCCGCCTGGCGTACCGCGCCCGGTTCTCGTTCGTGCTGGTCGACGAGTATCAGGACACGAACCATGCGCAGTACGTTTTCCTCCAGCTGCTGACGGCAGGCGAGGATGCCGGCAACCTCATGGTCGTCGGTGACGACGACCAGTCGATCTATGGCTGGCGTGGTGCCGACATACGCAACATTCTCGATTTCGAGAAGGATTTCCCCGACGCGCGTATCATCCGCCTCGAGCAGAACTATCGCTCGACGGGACGCATCCTGGACGCCGCCAATGCGGTCATCTCGAAGAACACGAAGCGCAAGGGCAAGACGCTGCGGACGGACGCGGGCCCCGGTGACCTGATCACGATCGTATCGACGCTCGACGAGCGTGACGAGGCGGACTGGATAGGCGGCGAGATCGAGGCGCGTATCCGGCGCAGCCCGGACCTGACGTTGCGCGATTTCGTGGTGCTCTATCGCACGAACTCGCAGTCACGCGCGATGGAAGAGGCGTTCCGACGCCGCGACCTGCCGTACCAGATCGTCGGGGGCACGCGGTTCTACGAGCGGCGCGAGATCATGGACGCGCTTGCCTACCTGCGGCTGATCTCGAATCCGCGCGATGCCGGCGCAGTCGACCGCATCATCAACTACCCTCGGCGCGGCATAGGCGACACATCGCGGGCCAGGCTGATGGAGTGGGCGACGGAGCGGGGACTGACCCCGCTCGAGGCCGCACTGCGCGCCGATGAGCACCCGGACCTGCGGGGCGGCGCGGCGCAGTCGTTCGTCGCGTTCGCCGGCATGATCCAGCGCTACACGGCACTGGCCGCGCACATCGGGGTCGGCGAGCTGGTGGGGAAGCTGATTGCGGAGATCGGCATGATCGACGCGCTGCGCGACGAGGGACCCGAAGGGGCGGACCGCATCGAGAATGTGAACGAGCTCATTGCCGGCGCAGCGGACTTCGACGCTCGCGCGGACATCGATGAGGAGGATCGGGCGGAGGACGCGACGCCGCTCGACATGTTCCTCCAGAAGGTAACGTTGCTGACGGACGTCGATCGCCACGACCCCGATGCCCAGGCTGTCACGCTCATGACCGTCCACAACGCCAAGGGCCTCGAGTTTCCCGTCGTGTTCATCGCCGGGATGGAGGACGGTCTGTTCCCGCTCGCGCGCGCATTCGATGAGCCGGACACGCTGGAGGAGGAGCGCCGGCTGTTCTACGTCGCGATCACGCGCGCGGAGCGGAAGGTGTTCATCTCGCATGCACGTACACGCCGGCGCGCGGGCGAGGTGATGCCGGGGCGGCCGTCCAGCTTTCTGGATCCGCTGCCGTCGTCGCTTACCGACGAGTTGACGACGCCGGCGCTCGAGCGCGCGCGCCACGCGGGCGAGACGCGCTGGTCGCGGCGCGACCCCGTCGCGGGTGTCGGATCGCTCGGCTACCGGGACCGGCCGCGGTCGACCGGCCGATCGCCGCGCTTCGAGGGCAGCGACGATGGTGTTTACATCGACTACTCGGACGCACAGGAGGCACCGCGGTTCGTGAAAGGCGAGCGCGTGCGGCATCCGCAGTTCGGCCGGGGGGTCATTCGCGATCTGAGCGGTCTGGGTCAGGAGCTGAAGGCGACGATCGACTTCGATACCATCGGCCGCAAGAAGGTCGTGCTACGTTACGCGAACCTGCAGAAGGAGCTGTAATGCCGACACGCGAGGAGGTCCGGGCCGTGGCCCGGCTCGCGCGCCTGTCGTTTTCCGACACGGAGCTGGATCGCATGGCCGGTGACCTCCGCGACATACTCGCGCAAGCGCGGGCGCTCCGCACGATCGCGGCGTCCCCAGCCGCAGGGGCAGACGCAGCGCTCGCAGCTGACGAGAGTGCAGCAGTGGGCGAGAATGCTGCCGCGCTGCGCGATGACGTGCCGGGTTCCGACCCGCTGGCAGTGCCGCCGTCGTACATCGCGCCTGACTGGCGCGACGGCTTCTTCGCCGTCCCGCGGCTGCCGACACACGGCGGTGGCGCGACATGAGCGAAGCCGCGCACCTGCGCCCCCTCGCTGACATTGCGCGTGGCGCGGTGAGTGCGGTGGATGTCGCGCGCGCCTGCATGACTGCGGTCGTCAACGGCGATTCGGGGCCCGACCGACTGAACGCATTCATCAGCTACGACTACGAGGCCGCACTGGCGCAGGCGGAGCGCGTCGATGACGACGTTGCGCAAGGCACTCGACCGCGCCTCGCCGGCGTTCCCATCGCCCTGAAGGACAACATCTGCACGCTCGGCCTGCCCACCACGTGCGCGTCGCGGATGCTGGCCCGGTACCGCTCGCCCTACGAGGCCACCGCGGTGCGGCGGCTGCGCGCCGCCGGTGCGGTAATCGTCGGAAAGACGAACCTGGACGAGTTCGCGATGGGCTCTTCGACGGAAACGTCGGCTTTCGGGCCCACGCACAACCCGCACGATCCCGCGCGCGTTCCAGGCGGGTCATCGGGCGGCTCCGCGGCAGCGGTCGCGGCCGGCATGGTCCCCGCCGCGCTCGGCTCCGATACCGGCGGCTCCGTGCGCCAGCCGGCGGCGTTCTGCGGCGTCGTCGGCGTGAGACCGACCTGGGGACGGGTCAGCCGCTACGGGCTGGTTGCATTCGCATCATCGCTCGATCAGATCGGCGTCCTGGGCCGGAGCGTTGCGGACGCCGCCCTGCTCCTCGACGTGATCAGCGGTGCGGACCGGCTCGACCCGACCGCCGCGGCGGGAGCTTACGCCCAGCTCGTCGATGGGTCCGGTGAGGCTCGCGCCATGGAGCAGGGAAGGCGCAGCGCAGACAAAGCGCGTCCGCCGGTCATTGGTGTACCGCAGGAATACTTCACGGACGACGTCGACGAGGGAGTGCACCGCGCCTGCGAGCGGGCACTCGATGCGTTGCGCGCGGCCGGCTGCACGATCCGTGACGTTTCGCTGCCGCACACGCGACACGCCGTGCCTGCGTACACCGTCCTCGCGGCGGCGGAGGCGTCCACGAACCTCGCGCGCTTCGACGGTGTGCGCTACGGGGTCCGCACCGACACGGGCGATCCGGTCGAAGCATCACGCACGACGGGTCTGGGCACCGAGGTCAAGCGGAGGATCATGCTCGGCACGTACGTGCTGTCCGCCGGTCATCACGACGAATATTTCGCCGCGGCACAGCGCATCCGTGCGCTGATCACGCGCGACTTCGAGCGGGCCCTCGGTGGTGTCGACGTGCTGTTCACCCCCACCGCCACCGGCCCCGCGTTCGCCATTGGCGCGAAGGAAGATCCGTGTTCGATGTACGCCTCCGACGCGTTCACGGCACCTGCCAGCCTGGCCGGGCTCCCGGCCATGTCGCTGCCGATCGGGCGCGTGGATGGGCTGCCGGTCGGCGGACAGTTCGTGGCGGCACGGTGGCGCGACGACGCGATGCTCGCGGCAGCCGGACTACTGGAACGATTGCTTGCGCGATGATGGCGGCCGAAGCGGTAATCGGGCTCGAGATTCACGTTCAGCTCCGCACGATGACGAAGCTGTTCTGTGCCGACGTCGCGACATCCGCAGCGGAGCCGAACACGCAGGTCTGTCCCGTATGTCTCGGTCTGCCCGGTGCACTGCCGGCGCTGAACCGGCGGGCGGTGGAGCTGGCCGTGCGCACTGCGCTGGGTCTCGGCTGCACGGTGCACCATACCAGCGTCTTCGAGCGCAAGAGCTACTTCTATCCCGACCTCCCGAAAGGCTACCAGATCACGCAGGCCGCGCGGCCGCTCGCGACGGACGGCGTGTTCGACGCGGTTCGCATTCGCCGGCTGCACCTGGAGGAGGACGCCGGGCGGCTGCTGCACGACCGCGTACCGGGCTGCACGGTCGTGGATCTGAACCGCGCAGGTGTCCCTCTCATCGAGATCGTGACGGAGCCCGACCTGCGCGACCCGGCCGCCGCGCGTGCATTCCTCTCGCGTCTGCGGCGTGCGCTGCTGCACCTGGCTGTGAGTGACTGCGAGATGCAGAACGGGTCGCTGCGCGTGGATGCGAATGTGTCGGTGAACACGCCTGGATGTGCTCCTGCGCCCGTCCGCACGGAACTGAAGAACCTGAACTCGTTTGCGCACGTGCAACACGCGCTCGAATACGAGATCGACCGCCAGTCGCGGATACTGGACGAAGGAGGGATGGTCGAGCCGGAGACGCTGCTGTGGGACGCGGACGCGGGCTGCACCCGTCGCATCCGCACGAAGGAATCCGGCCGCGACTATCGCTATCATCCGGAACCGGATGTGCCGCCGTTGACGGTGACTAACGCGTGGGTCGCCGAGCTGAGGCGAAACATGCCGGAGCTGCCGGCGGCGAAGGCGGCCCGCTTCGCCGCGGCATACGATCTGCCTCCGGAGGATATCGAGGTGCTGACGGCGGAGCCCGCACTCGCGTCGTATTTCGAAGCAGTCGCACAGCAGGTCGATGCGAAGACAGCGGCCGGGTGGATCATGACCGACGTGCTCGGCTGGCTCCATCGGCACGACTCGCGCATTGAAGGTGTACCGGTGGATGCGGGGGCGCTGGCCGATCTGATCCGGCTGGTCGAGCAGGGCAGGGTGTCCAGGCAGGCAGCGCGTCGCGCGTTCACCATCATGGCGGAGAGTGGCCGGCCTGCGGCCGAAGTCGTAGCGGATCACGGGCTCACGCAGGTGCGGGACGAGTCGCGAATTGCAGAGTGGGTGGACCGGACGCTGGCCGCGTTTCCGGAAGAAGTTGCCAGTTATCGTGCAGGCAGGACCAGAATCATGGCGTTCTTTGTCGGACAGATCATGGAGCTTTCGGGCGGTACCGCCGATCCGCAGCGGAGCACGGCATTGCTGCGGGAAAGGCTCGAGCGATGATGGCGATGGTGCTCGATCTGAGCCTGCTGTTCTTCGTGCTGCTGGGATCGAAGATCCTGCTCGCTGTGATCGCTGTCTATCTGCTCATCCCGCGGGACGCTGCGTGCACGCTCTGCGATGCGGAATTGCTGCCACTGCAGCATCCGCGCGGCACGGACCGGCTGCTGCGACTGTTGCGGCTGCAGCGTCGCTGGTGTATGGAATGTCGGCGCGAATCGCTGACTCGCCGCCTTTCACTACCCGTTGCCAACCAGCCGGCGCCGGTCCCAGTAGCCGAGCCCCGGGTCCGGTAGCGGGAAGAAGTCGTCGGCCATCGCCAGCAGCACATCGGCGCGGTTCGTCGCCACACCCTCGCGCAGCGCCATGCGGCGCACCTTCTTTGCGAGCTGCAGGTTGAAGTCTCCCACCGGATCCAGCTGCGCGGCCATCGAGTCACGTCCGCGGAGCAGGTAGTCGACCACGAAATCGAACGCGCGCGACGTGTAGCCGTCGATCGTCGGTCCGCTCAGATCCCATCGTGAGTTCTGGAGCACGCGGTCGAATACGGACTTCCAGCGCTCGTTGTCCTGCGCGCGGATCATCCCCCGGAAGATCCGGCGGTTCGTCTCGAAGGAGAAGATCGTGCCGCTGAGCACGCTGTCGAAAAGGTTGTCCGCCTCGGAGTGGTCGTAATCCATCACGACCTGCCGCGCCATGTTGCCGAACGGCTCGCCCAGCTGGGTGTCCAGGCGATGTTCCCAGTAGCCGTGCCCGAGCGCCTTGGTGGAGCTGGTCAGTACGAGCTGGCGCGGCACGAAGAAGTTGTGTGCGATCGTATCTGCGGCGAGATGGGCGAGGTAGCCGTAGGCGACGGCGCGCAGCCGGTCGTTGTCTGCCGCCTCCAGGATCTCCTCGCCAACGTGCCAGAAATGGCAGTGCCGGCCCGCCTGCACGTACTTCTTCGCGAACGAGATGTCCGCCGCCATGGAGCCGTACAGGAAGCTTTGCGGGTGAGCATGCAGCAGCGACCCCAGAGGCCCCGGCAGGAATGCCAGGGCTTCGAGCAGACTGTGGCCGAGAAAGACGTGCGTCGCCGGACCGAACGCCCACGCGCTGTCGGGCAGCAGGAACAGCAGCGCGAGAGCTATCGTTCCGGCTGCGGCGACACCGCGCGCCAGGCGTCGGCTGCGAGCCCGCACGTTCAGCGCAGAGCCCGCGCCGCCTTGCGTGCTTCCTTCACGCTGTCGCGGGCGGCCTTCCGCAGCTCCTTGCGCGTCGTCTTCACGATGTCCTGCGCGCCCCGCCGCAGCTCGTCCATGATCTCGCGCCCCGTGCTCAGCAGCTCCTCGCCCGAATCGCCGGCCTGCCGTGCACGCCGGCCGAATTCCTTGCCGGCCCTGCCTGCCACCTTCTTCGCCTGCCGCGTCACCGGTCGCAGGCGCTTGATGATCTCGTGCGTATCATCTTCCTGTCGCGCCCGTACCAGAAGCGCGGTGCCGATCCCGAGGACCGCGCCGATGGCGACGGCCGTCCAGACTTCCGTGTTGTCTTGATCTCTCATTCGAACATCTCCTCGATTTCATCGTCGTCGATCGGTGTATCGAACGGCTTGCGCCGCGGCTTGCGACGCGGCGGCTCCTCGCGCAGCTGCCGCGCTGTCTCATGCACGCCCCGCGCCGTGGCGGCGGCATCCAGCATGAGGTCCTCCGCTTCGGTCTGGACGACGTCCAGGACCTCCGCAAAACGCTTCATCCGAGCCTCGGCCATGTCGCCCCCCCGCTGGATGAGGCGATTGAGCTGCTCCGTTGTGAACAGGAGGTCGTCCACCTTGCGCCGGATGTTGTCCGTCATGCCGGCGACATCACTGGTGATGTGGATCGTGCGGTCGATCAGCGGCGCGATCCGGGGCTTGAGCTCATCGACGGTGTCGCCGAGGTTGTGGAGCAGCCGGCGCGCGGAGCGCAGCTCGAGCAGAACCACTATGGCCCCCCCTATGGCGATCAGGCCGATGATGATCATGACGGCCGCCATCACCATCTGCGCGATGGCGATATTCCGAATCGCATCGATCGACCCCTCATCCAGCTGCAGCGCCACCATCGCGATCATCAGTTCCAGTTGCTCCTGCCTCAGTGGCGTTCAGTCAGTCGAACAGGTCAACACCGAGCGTCCGTGCGCCCAGCTTCGGGACCAGGCGCGGCCGCAGCCGGTAATAGCGACCCCGCTCATAGAGTCGCAGCACCTCGCCCGCAACGTCGCCCGCGAGCGAGTCCAGCGCAGCTTCGGCCGGCTCGCGCCCGTCAATGAGCCGCGCGAGCGCCGCATCGAGCATGTCGATCCCGCCGGCGCTGGCAACGAGCCCGCGAAGATCTTCGGGCACGCTCCACCCGCCCGCCAGACGGGCGACCTGTGATGCGTAGAGGTCACCGAGCGGGAAGAGGTCCGCCTGCGGCGGGCGCCCCCCGAGCAGAAGCGCTGTCTTGCTGCACGGATGCGCGGTCAGGCCCGAGTGCTCCTGTACGAACCGCCGGGACCCGAGCACCTGCGCATCCGCCCCCGTCACCCCCTGCACGTTGCTCGCCACCGTTGCGCCGCGCCAGATCCGGGCCTCGCCGATCGCTGCCACGAGCCACTCGTACGCCAGCTCGCCTTCCGGCGTCCAGTCGTCCAGAACGACGACCCCGCCGGCCCCCGCGGCACGCACGGCTTCAGCCACGACGTCGCCGACGATCGAGCGCAGGGCCGCCGCTGTGGCCTGGCGATCACGGGGGCCGGCAAACTCCGGCCGGCCGGGGTTCACAGCGGCGCTTCCAGCCCGCGGCCGAGCTCGCGGATGACGAGGCGGGCGTCGTCGTCACGCGCGTGGGCATAGGGTTGCGCCGCGCCCTCCAGCGCGGACCGTCGCATCTCGACCGTCAGGATCTCCTCACCGCGATCGGCCGCCCGCGCCAGCAGGCTGCCATCGGGCCCGGCCACGAGCGAGCCGCCGGCGAACGTGACGGCGCCCTCGACGCCGGTGCGGTTGCAGAGCGCGACGTAGATGCCGTACAGCTGGGCGGTCGTGCGTGCAATGCGTTCCCAGACATCCATGGAAGCGAAGCGCCCATGATCGCTGCCCTCCCAGGCGCCGCGGCCCGGCGCAGCCGCCTGCACGAGGAGCGCATCGATGCCGCGGCTGGCCAGGGCATAGATCAGGCCCGGATGCCAGAAGTCCTCGCACACGAGCAGGCCGAACCGCCAGCCGTGCGGTGAAGTCCAGACGTCGAGCGTAGTGCCGCGGCCGAACCAGCGGCCCTCGTCGAACATGCCGTACGTGGGAAGGTAGAGCTTCCGGTGCCGGAAGTGGATACGACCGGCGTGGAGAACGGCGGCGGTATTGAACGGTCCGCGCTGCGCCGCCTCGATGCAGCCGGCGATGAGGTAGCCCGGGACCTCCCGCAACGCCGGCTCGCCGATGTCGCCGCCCGGACTGATCCCGCGGGCGAGGCCGTAGACCGCATCACCGATGTCGTAGCCGGTGAGGGAGAGCTCGGGCGTGAGCGCGATGTCGGCCGCCGCCTCGCCGGCGAGACCGGCGATCGTGCGGGCGTTGCGGGCGGGCTCCCGCAGCACGGGCGCGGTCTGTACGACCGCCAGGCGCAGCGCCGCTGAAGGATGTACCGTCATTGCGGGATGTTAGACCGCGCGCGGAAGCAGTGTCAAGCGCGTTTGCTGCACCGCTCCGCGCGCCGGTATGTTCTGTGCGAGTGCGGGGCGCGTACCCGCCGGGGGCCATGGGTCCGGGAGATAATTGCTATGCCGAAGTTCGTCGTCGAAGGCGGCCGTCCACTGAATGGAACGATCCGCCCTGCTGGTAACAAGAATGCCGCGCTGCCGATCATTGCCGCGACTCTCCTCACCGAAGAGGAGGTCGTGCTGGACAACGTTCCGTTCATCCGCGACGCGCGTACCCTCCTCGAGCTGCTGGGTGTGCTCGGTGCCGAAGTCGAATGGGTCGGCGACAACCGTGTGCGCGTGCGCGCCGCGAATGTGGGTGCGACAGACCTGGATGCGGAAATGGCCGCGCGCATCCGCGCCTCCATCCTGCTCGCCGGTCCCATGCTAGCGCGCGTGGGCCGGATGATGCTGCCGCCGCCCGGTGGTGACGTGATCGGGCGACGGCGCGTGGACACCCACTTTCTTGCATTGTCGAAGCTCGGCGCCACGGTGAAGGCTGATCGCGGCTACATGATCGAGACGACTGGACTCAAGGGTGCCGATATCTTCCTCGACGAGCCCAGCGTCACCGCCACGGAGAACGCGGTGATGGCCGCAGTGCTGGCGAAGGGGCACACGCGACTGCGCAACTCGGCCGCAGAGCCGCACGTACAGGACCTCTGTCACATGCTGAACGGCCTCGGTGCGCAGATCTCCGGCATCGGAACGGGGATCCTCGAGATCGACGGCGTCGACCGTCTGCACGGCGGCACGTTCCGCATCTCCAGCGACCACATCGAGGTGGGCTCGTTCATCGGTCTCGCCGCGGTCACGGGCGGAGAAATCCTGATCCAGGACGCCGCCATCGAACACCTCGACTCGACCCTGCTCGCGTTCGATCGCATGGGCATCCGCTGCGAGCCGCGCGGCCGAGACCTCTTCGTGGCGGCGGACCAGGAGCGCGTGATACGCATGGACCTCGGCGGGCACATCCCCAAGATCGATGACGGACCGTGGCCGGCTTTTCCCGCCGACCTCACATCGATCGCGCTGGTCGTAGCCACGCAGTGCCGCGGCACGATCCTGATCTATGAGAAGATGTTCGAGTCGCGCATGTTCTTCGCCGACAAACTCATCAGCATGGGCGCGCGTATAGTACTCTGCGACCCGCACCGCGCCGTGGTCGTGGGGCCCTCGCGCCTCCACGCCGCGCCGGTCGAGAGCCCCGACATCCGCGCCGGCATGGCGCTGCTCATCGCCGCGCTCGGCGCCGAGGGTGAGAGCCATCTGTACAACGTCGGGCAGATCGAGCGCGGTTACGAGAAGATCGATGACAGGCTGCGCGCACTCGGCGCGCGCATCACGCGTACCGACTCGCGCGGCGATTGAGCCGCCCGGCGGCCCGCCGGCCGCAACCACAGGAGGCACTGAATGGCGGACCCAGGACAGAAGCGACCCGATCCCGGCGACACCTTCCGCGAGGGCGTGCGCGCAGTGAGCGGGATCCTCGGCGCGTTCAAGGACGCGATCGAGCAGACATTCAACGACCTGAGCGACCGTGGCGAGATGTCGCCCGATCGGGCGAGGGATGCCGCCCGTGACGCGATGCGTCGGGCGCAGGACGCAGTGGATGACATGCGTGGCCGCCTCGAGTTCGTGCCGCGGCGCGAGTTCGATGCGCTCAAGGCGGACGTCGACAGCCTGCGCGCACAGGTCGAGCGACACATGACGCAGGGCGGCCATCAGCCGACGGGCACGACCGGTCACGGGGCGGCCGGCAGCAGCGGTGCGGGCTCTTCGGGCACGGGGCCGACAAACGCTACGGGCCACGGGTCCGGCGGCAGCGGCGTCGGCGACGGGTCGCCGGGTATCTGATCGATGAAGGTCGCGCCGTCCCTGCCGGAGGGAGTGCGGACGGTCGCAGAGGAGCCGGACGGCGCGGGTCTTCACACCCTGGCCGAGTGGGCCGTGTCCCTGCCCTGGGTGGTGCAGGGGGTGACCGGCAGCGATGCCGACATGAGCCTGTTCGGGGGGTCACCGACGGGCGATATCATCCCGCGCTGGCTTGGACTGCGGGACCGCCTGCATTGCCACGCCATGGTGCACGCGCGTCAGATCCATCGCGATGGCATTCTGCTCCATGATTCTCTGCCCGCCGGAATCCTCATCGGACCGGACGCGGACGGCCACATCACGCGTCAGCCGGGGACGCTCCTCGCGGTATCCGTAGCGGACTGCGTGCCTATCTTCATTGCGGCACCAGGGGCTCGTGCCGTGTCGCTGCTGCACGGCGGGTGGCGCGGAGTTGCCGCGGGAATCCTGGAGCGCGGGATCACGCTGCTGACCGGGTCTTTTCCGGTGGAGGCCGCCGACCTGCACGTCCATTTCGGCCCGGCCATCTGCGGCGATTGTTTCGAGGTCGGACCGGAGGTGCCGGAGGGTCTTGGCATGGAGGTCGATGGCGTCACGCACGTGGACCTGCGCGCGCTGCTGGCGCGCCGCGCGGTCGCAGCGGGAGTCCGGGCGGACCGGATCACCGTATCGGCATTCTGCACACGGCACGGGGCGTCGCCCTTTTTCTCGCATCGCGGCGGCTGCGCCGAGCGCCAGATCGGCGTCCTCGCCGTGCGCGCCGTGTGACGACGGTCGTCGGGCTGTGCGCTACGTGCCGTCACGCACGGATCATCGAGAGCCGGCGCGGCTCCCGGTTCTGGATGTGCTCGCGATCGCGTGTAGATGCGCGCTTTCCACGATATCCGCCACTCCCCGTGGTCCGCTGCGTGGGCTACGAGCCCGGCCTTCCGGGTCAGGCGGCGGATGACGCGGTGGACAAGCGCTGAGAGAGGGGACTGAACATGGAGGAAAGAGTGAGTGAGCCGCTGTATGTCGCACGGGCGGAAATCCGGAAGGTGGACGGTGACCACCGCCGCGCACGGATCGCGACGGGCGTCGATGTGGACTTCGGCGTTCACGGTCCGATCAGGGAGCATTTCCGGCTCGACAGCCGGAAGAACCTGCCACTGCCTGTCGATTACATCGCCGCCGCCACCGGCGCCTGAATGCTGGGTACCCTCAATGGCGCGCTGGAGGCGCGCGGGATCACACTGGCTCCGGATGCGATCGGTGCCACCGCTGCCGGCACGAACGAGGTAGTCGACGGAATCGTGACGCTGACACGTATCGACATCCACTATTCCCTGCGGATCCCGGCCGGGACCAGGGAGACGGTGGACCGGGCCCTGTCGCGGCACCGGGAGAAATGTCCGACCGCCCGATCGCTGGCCGGCGCCGTCGACGTGCAGTTCACGGCCGATATCGAGGAGGAGGTGGGGTCAGGCCCCCAGGTTGATAGAAACCTCTGAGTACGCTATACTTGGAGTACGAAGTGGCGGTCGCAGGAAGTGGGGGGGGACCCCCACTTTTTTATTGGGACAAGGATGACCGAAGAGCTGGAACGGCAGATCGAGGAGCGGGTTGGGGCGCTCGGCTACGAGCTGGTAGAGCTCGAGCGGGCCGGTTCGAAGACGAGGCCGATTCTGCGCATCCGTGTCGATGTGCCGGGCTCGGCGCCCGGTGCGGGCGTCTCCGTCGATGACTGCGCCCGGGTCAGCCGGGCGGTGGAGGAGTATCTCGACGAGGCGTCGGATGTCGCCGAGCGATACGTGCTCGAGGTCTCATCGCCCGGTGTCGAACGGCCGCTGGTACGGGCGGCGGATTTCAGCCGGTTCGCCGGCCAGGAGATCGCCGTGAAGATGTCGAAGGCGCTCGCCAACGGAGCGAAGCGGGTCGAGGGCGAGCTTGTAGGCCTCGAGCCGGTGGACGGTCAGGAGCACATCCGGCTGCGGCTGAAGGATGGCTCCACCATGGACATCCCGCGTGCGGACGTCACGCGGGCGAATCTCGTTTTCCGCTGGGGCGACCGGCGCTGACGCGCGGTTCCGGCGATGGAGAGTACGAATGGCTAATGCAACGCAGGTGCTCGCGGCGTTCCGCGAGATGATCGCCAACAAGAACATGTCCCGCGCGGACCTGCATGATCTCATCAAGGATGGGATCATGGCGGCCCTCGCGCGGCGGTACGGCCCGAACGTCGAGGCCGAGGTGATCATCGATGAGGAGGCTGGCGACATCCACATAACGGTGCTGAAGGAAGTCGTCGAGGAAGTCGAGGATGCGTCACGTCAGGTGCTCCTCGAGGAAGCGCGCTGGGACGACCCGGAGTTCGAGGTCGGCGACGTGCAGGAGATTCCCGTCGACTTCATGCAGTTCGGCCGCAACGCGGTCATGGCGGCGAAGCAGCGGATCATCCAGCGCGTGCGTGAGGGTGAGCGCAACAAGATCCGCGATGAGTACGCCAACAAGACGGGCGATCTGCTCAGCGGCGAGGTCCAGCAGGTCGAGCGCGGCAAGATGGTCATCATGCTGAACAAGTCGCGCGACGCCGAGGCGATCATTCCGTGGAAGGAGCAGAATCCGCGCGAGCGCTTCCGGCAGGGCGAGCCGATGCGTGCCGTGCTGAAGCGGGTCGAAGAGACGCCGAAGGGGCCGCGCCTGATTCTGTCGCGTGCCGCGCCCGAGTTCGTCGCTGCGCTGTTCAAGCTGGAAGTGCCGGAGATCTACCAGGGCATCGTCGACATCAAGGGCATAGCCCGCGAGGTCGGCGGTCGCACCAAGGTGGCTGTCTCCTCGCGCGACGACAGCATCGATCCGGTCGGCGCGTGCGTCGGGCTGAAGGGCTCGCGCGTGCAGGCCGTCGTGAGCGAGCTGGGTGGCGAGCGCATCGACATCGTGCCGTGGCATCCGGATCCGGAGATCTACGCCCGTCGCGCGCTGGCGCCAGCCAAGGTGGCGAAGGTCATCAGCGACTCTTCGCGTCGCGTGATCACTGCAATCGTCGACGAGGACCAGCTGTCGCTCGCGATCGGACGCAACGGTCAGAACGTGCGTCTGGCGAGCCAGCTGATCGGCTGGCAGATCGACCTGTATGGTAGCCGGGAGTGGCTGGAGCGCGGCGCGGACGCAGCGCTGTTCGGCGGTGGCGAGCAGGAGTACGAGCTCGCTGACTTCCCGCTGCGCGAGCTCGATCTGCCGATCGGCACACTGGCGGCCCTCGAGAGTGCCGGATATACTAGCTTTTTGGACATCATCGACCTTGAACGCGAGGATCTCCTGCGCGTTCCCGGGATTGCCGCAGAGCAGGCGGACAACCTGCTTCAGCTCATT